>JAPLOJ010000143.1:0-9258 GCA_026400795.1 Alphaproteobacteria bacterium | reverse complement strand
GGAGGAGACTGCGCCGAGCCTGATTGCCACGCCCTTTGAGCCTGAACAGCTTGCCAAGCTGCCACCGCGCGAATGGGTCTATGGCCATTTTTTGATCCGGCGCTTTGTCTCCGTGCTTGGTGCGCCGGGCGGCACCGGCAAGACCGCCTATGCCATCGCCATCGGGCTTGCCGTCGCGCTTGGTCGCCCTTTGGTCGAGGAGCCAGTGCATAGCACCGGCGCGGTCTGGATCTACAATTTGGAAGACCCGCGCGAGGAATTGCTGCGCCGGGTTCAGGCTGCGCTGATCGCGCATGGCATTCGCCCCGCAGCCATGACGGGACGACTTTACCTCGATAGCGGGCGCGACCAGCCATTGATTATGGCCGTGCGCCTGCCGGATGGCAGCACGGTTGCAACGCCGATCGCCGATGCGCTGATTGCTGAATTGATCCGGCGCGAAGTGCGGCTGCTGATTGTTGACCCTTTCGTCAAATCGCATCGGCTTGAGGAAAACCGCAACGAGCAGGTGGATTTCGCGGCAACGCTTTGGTCGCGCGTTGCCGATGCGGCGGGCTGCGCCATCTTGCTGGTGCATCATTTCCGCAAGGGCGGCGTGGCAGGCGATGCAGATGCGTTCCGCGGTGCCTCGGCGCTGGTTGATGCGGCGCGCGCGGCTGTAGCGCTACGCAGCATGGATGATGGCGAAGCCAAGCGCTTTGGCGTCCCCGAAGAAGAGCGCTGGTTCTATGTCCGCGCCGATAACGCCAAGCTCAATCTGGCACCACGGCCGCTCGATGCCACCTGGCTGCAGCTTCGATCAATCGCGCTGCCGAATGGCGATCATGTGCAGGCCATCGCGCGTTGGCGCCCGGCCTCGGTGTTTCGCGAATTGTCCATGAATGACTCCGCCGATCTGGTCGAGCAGCTCGGCAGCCCCAGGGATGATGGGGAACGTTGGTCAGCACGCAAACAGGATTTTGGGCGCTGGGGTGGTGAGCTGATCATGGCCACCACCGGATGCAGCGAGGAACAGGCGCGCGCGATGCTCGCCGCCTATTTCGCGAGCAAGGCCCTTCGCATTGCCGATTACCCAAGCCCCAAGCAGCGCAAGCCGCGCAAGGGGCTCGAACATGATCCGCAGGTCGTCGCCGGCATGCGGTTGCACGCTCAGGAAGGAGAGCACCCATGAAAACCCGACTGACCCTGCCAGGCCGCCCACAGCTTGGCAGTATCGCCCTTGTGCAGCACCAGCGATTTGAGTGTGTGGAAATACGCCCGCACAAGACCAAGGATGGGCGCCAAATCGAACTGACACGCTGGCTTTGCCACTGCGCTGATTGCGGTGCCCCGTTTGACCTGCTGACGCCGCGTCGGAATGCGCCGGTGCGCGTCGATCGTCGCCGTTGCGCCGAACATCGCGACCCGAAACGTCGGGTCAAGATGCCTGTCGGAGCCGAAGCATGAGCCGCGTTCGGCCTTGCGCCACTGGGCTGCGCCACTGGCAAATCACTGGCGCAGTGGCGCAGCAACCGGTGGCCGGGAAGGATTGCGCCTCTGCGCCACTGGCAAGGCCCACGCCCTCATGTCCCTTAGGGGACATGGGGCAGTGGCGCAGTGGCGCAAACCGGACCGGTGGGGCAGCGGCGCAGCCAAAAACCCCTGTTTTGGGCCGCCACAGCAATTCCAGTGGCGCAGCAGTGGCGCAAATCACGACAAGGGCCGCAGCATGAATCCTGGCCAGCAGGACACCAGCGGCACGGCCATGGCTATCCAGGGCCTCGTGCAATCGGTTGATCTGGTCACCGATGCGCTGGAACGGAAATGGGGTGTGGGGCGGCTGCGGCTGCTGGTGGGCGATGGGCTGCGTGAGCGCTTTGACCGCCAATGGGCCAAGTGGCAGGCGGCCTATGCGGCGCAGGATCTGGAAGCCGTGCGCGCCCATTCGGAGGCGATGCGCCGCGCCTGGGCCGCGTTGGAGCAAGCCGCCATCGCAGCCGGCCATCAGATCCTGGCGACAGAAGTCTGGGAAACGCGCATGCCGAATGGCCGCGTGCTCGGCATTGTGCGCAGCCTGCCCGAAGCCCATGCGCTGGCCGGAGACGGGCGGGAGCGCGATATCTGGACGCTGGACGAGGTTGGCCGCGTGCTTGCCGCCTGGGATGCCTATCGCTGGGTCGAAGCCAGCCATGCGCATTTTCCTGGCGCGCAAATCACGGCGCTGCGGCTGACACCACGAGGGTCGGAATTCGACTGGAAGCTCGGCGATGAGATTCCCTTTGGCCATGGGCTTTGCGACAGCCACGCGCATACGCCGATCACAACAAGGGCTACGCCATGAGACACCTTGGCCCGCCCTTGTCGCCGCGGTCATCGCTTGATCGTGGCACGCGCAGCGCGACCCATGACGGGGAGATGGAGCGCATGCGCGCCGCCGCCTGGCACCGACATGGTGTGGCGGCGCTTTCCGTTCTCGACATCACCGATCCCTGGCTGCGTCAGGCGATCATCAACGAAGCCACGCGGCGCTGGGGCGCGCGCAAGGCTGGAGGTTCCCATGGCCAATAAGCGCAAGACCAAACGGGGCATGCCGCGTGAGGATTTGTCCCGCCCGTCCAAATGGCGGCTGCAGCATGGTGATTTCACCGCGCCGGTTCGTGAAGCAGATCCCGAAACCGGCAGGCCAGTGCAGCATCGTTATGCGATTGATACACTCGCCGTGATGCTGAACAACGGCACCATCACGCGCGAAATGCATGATGCTGGTGCGTCATTCCGCCGGCATTTTCGTGCGGCAGCACTGGATACGCTGCGCGCCATGCCAATGATCCGCATGCCGGGCGGCAGTGGCGATACGCTGACCGAGCAGCAATTCCAGGCCCGCAAGCGCGTGGCAGGAGCGCTTGAGGTGCTGGGCGGGGCAGCCAGTCCTGGAGGGGCTTGCGTGTGGCATGTGGTGGGGCTTGAGCAATCCGTCACGGAATGGGCGCGACAATCAGGCTGGGGCGGCAAGGCGATTGGGCACGCGCAAGGCCAGGGGGTTTTGGTATCGGCGCTTGGGGTGCTTGCGGGGTTTTATGGGTTGGTGGGGGAGCGGGCTGGCGTAGGGTCATCAAAGTGAAGCATAGGAATTTTCTTGCCATTTGGCTCCAAATTCGGATATAAACGCCAGAAGGAGGCACCATGCCGACGCTGACGCAGGTCACGACTACCCCCCTGGGTTTTTCCCCCTCTCCCATCACTGATGATGAGGCTGGGGCGATGTTTCGTGCCGCCCTTAACCTTTTCCGGCAATGGGGCGTGACGGACGATCAGGCGGCGATTTTGTTGGACGTTCCGCCGCGTACATTCGCCAGATGGAAGGCGGATCGTGCGCCTGGAAGGCTTGGCCGTGATGGCAAGGCACGATTGTCTTACCTGATGGGGATTCATAAGTCGCTGCGTATCATCTTTAGGGAAGCACAGCGTGGCTACGATTGGATTAAGGCGCCAAACAGCATATTTGCAGGCCGATCCGCCCTGGAGGTAATGCTCGGCGGAGAACTCAGTGACCTCACACGCGTGCGGCACTATCTGGATGCTGAACGTGGTGGCTGGTGATTGACCCAGACGATATACCAATCAATCTGGTAAGTTGGCGACCTGCGAGACGAATCGTCAGGACCTTGCATCCCCCGATTGATTTATTCGAAGATGTTGCCGATCCAGAGGACTGGCCGCTGCTGATTGCGGCGGAGATGAAGACCAATCCAAGGCTTGCTGAAACCATTGGCAAACTGGATCTCGTGCCACCCGATAGGCGTGTTTCAGGCCCAGGCGCTTCCTACCTCATGGCACCTTTTACGCATGTCAGCCCAGAACGGCCTAGCCGCTTCAGCGACGGGCAGTTTGGCGTTCTTTACCTTGGTCGCAGCTTCGAAACGGCCCTTGCTGAGACGATCCATCACCATGAAGTTTTCATGACGACCACTAATCAGATGCCAGGCTGGACCTCACAGTTCCGCGAATTGCTGATCGATGTTGACGGTATGCTGCGTGATCTACGCGGGGAAAAGTCCGATTTTTCAATGTTCCTGTCCCCCAGTGATTATACAAAGCCGCAAAATTTATCTGCATTGCTTAGAAATTCGGGAACGGACGGAATTATTTATCCAAGTGTTCGTGACCCTGGCGGTGAGTGCGCCGCGCTTTTCCATCCGAACCTTGCCTCCAACGTTATCCAGGGACGGCACTTGGATTACCATTGGAATGGAGAGAGAGTGGATTTGGTGCGGGAGATCTCGACCTCCACGCGTATCTTTCGGGTAAAGTGATGGGCGCTTCAATGACGTGAGATTCGTTTTTCAAAAGATTGGCGAGACTAAAATTGAGAAACGCTACAATCTGGAACTCCTCACCAGAATCTGGATTGCGTATAAACCTTTCATGCGACGAATTGCGCGCATCAACCAGACTTTCATTTTGCAAGTTCGTGCAGGACGGCGCGACGTTTCTTCATGACCCGCCTCGCCACGGCCATCTGCTTCTGGAATTCCGGGACAGTGGTGGTCAGGCGAATGCCCTCATCAGTCTCCACTACAAACAGGGTATCGCCCTTACCGACACCGAGCTTGGCCAGCAGCGCCTTGGGCAGGATCAAGCCGACCGAATTGCCGATAGAGGTGAGCTTAAGCGCCGACATGGGAACTTCCTTGGCTATACGAAAGCTATGACGTCTACTGGGGGCTAGCGCAACCGGGCGGCGTTCTCGGAGCCCCAACCAGGGACGCTCGTTCAATTGAAATCATAAGTTATGCCAAACGCCCGTGGTAACGCCCTCATTGCCAGGGTGGTGCTTTGTTGAGCAGCTTGCGTAGCGTTTCATTAGCGTTCGGCGGCGCATCAGGCGCCTCGACAAAGCGAGAGAATGCTTCGGGCGTGAGGCGCAGCAACCTGCAATCGAAAATCACATCTGTCGCCGCATCCAAAGATGCCGCACGGACAAACTCAGAGCGAGATTTCCCGGCAAGCAGGGCAGCCTCATCAATCAGGGCACGATCACAGGGCAGAACGCGAAATTTGATAACGACTGAGGCTGTATCCTTTTTGCTGCGTGCGGCACGATGGCTTGTTGAGCTTCTTGCTTTTGCTTTCGCTGACATGAATTCTCCAAAGAGAAGTCTTTATGTGTTTCGCTACTGTGCAACAAATCATGGCGCGTGCCAATAAATTCTCCCTTTATTCAATACAATTTCATGGCCTTTGCCATGCCAGATGCGAAGGGACGTTGGGCTTCTTCGCTTTCAACCTCATGGTTCCTTCCTGGCGATTTTGTATGCGGGGGGCGGAAGCGCCCGACCCCTCTAGCGTCAGAATAAAAATATGGGTTGCAGTTTGCACCATAGCGACGTGAATTCAATGACTTAGGTGCAAACCTAGGCCCCTCAGGTTTGCAGCTGGTTTGCACCCAGCCCTCGCATGGTTTGCACCCTTTCGGCGTGATTTCAGCAGCTTAGGTGCAAACCTCAGCGCATAGCGCCGAACATCCCTGCCCAACCCTTCCCGGATACCCCCCCATGACGCTTCCCTGGATGGCCGAGCGGATCCAACTCCGCGCGATCGCCTCGCTGCGCCCGCATGCCGGCAATGCGCGCGTGCATGACGCAGCGCAGCTCGCGCAGATCATGGCCAGCATGCAGGCCTTCGGCTTCACCAACCCGCTGCTGGTGGACGAGGATGGCGTGCTGATCGCAGGTCATGGCCGGCTTGCGGCGGCAGAAGCGCTCGGCATCGCCAAGGTGCCAGTGATCGTGCTGAAGCATTTGGCGCCCGCGCAAAAGGAAGCGCTGCGGCTTGCGGATAATCGCATCGCAGAAAACGCCAGCTGGGACCAGGCGCTGCTGCGCGATGCGCTGGCGAGCGTCCAGGCGGCGGAGATTGACCTGGCAGCGCTTGGTTTCTCGGCGGATGAACTTGCGGGCATCCTCGCGGCGGCTGGAGATGCCGTGTCTGACGGCGATGCGCCCGAGGCCCTGCCCGTAGACACCGCCGAGAACCCTGCCGCGCCGGCGATTGGCGAAGATGCTGAAGATCCCGCCGATGCTGAGCCCGAGGCACCGCGCCAGGCGGTCTCCCGCCCCGGCGATTTGTGGTTGCTGGGCGCGCATCGGCTGCTGTGTGGGGACAGCACCGATGCGGCGGCCGTCGCGCGCGTGATGGAAAGCGATCGTGCCGCGATGCTGTTCACCAGCCCGCCCTATGGCAACCAGCGCGCCTACACCACCGGCGGCGTGACGGATTGGGATGCGCTGATGCAGGGCGTGTTTCAGCATCTGGACGCGGCACTGCGGCCGGATGGTCAGGCGCTGGTCAATCTCGGCCTAATCCATCGCGAGAATGAATGGCAGCCCTATTGGGAAGCCTGGCTGGAATGGATGCGCGCGCGGGGTTGGCGTCGGTTTGGGCTCTACACCTGGGACCAAGGGCCGGGATTGCCGGGAGACTGGAACGGACGTTTGGCGCCAGCCTTCGAGCTTGTATTTCACTTCAACCGCACCGCACGGCAGGCGAATAAGATCATCCCTTGCAAATGGGCCGGCACGCCGAATAAGGGCAGCGGGCTCCGCGCCGCCGATGGCGAGGTGAAGGCCTACACGCATATCGGGCAGCCCGTGCAGGATATGCGTATCCCCGACGCAGTGCTGCGCATCACCCGCCACAAGGGGCGTGGCATTGAGACGGAACACCCTGCGGTGTTCCCCGTCGCACTGCCAGACTTTCTGATGCGCGCATACACGGAGACTGGCGAGGTGGTGTTTGAGCCCTTTGCGGGTAGCGGCACGACGCTCATTGCGGGCGAACGCACGGGCCGGCTTGTGCGCGCCATTGAATTGGCGCCGGCCTATGTGGATTTGGCGATTGCGCGGTGGCGGATGCTCTATCCGGCTGAGCCGGTGACACTGGCGGGCGATGGGCGCGATTACGATGCCATTGCGGCAGCACGCGAAGGGGCACTTTCCGATGCAGCCTGAGCTTGCCGTTGTCTCGCTGCCGGTCGCGGCGTTGGTGCCCTATGCCGAGAATGCGCGCACGCATTCGCCGGCGCAGGTGGCGCAGATTGCTTCCTCAATCGCTGAATTCGGATTTGTGAATCCGGTGCTGGTGGATGGTGCGGGCGTGCTGGTCGCGGGCCATGGCCGCATCATGGCGGCCAAGCGGCTCGGCATGGCGAGTGTCCCCGCCATTCGGCTTGCGCATCTCACCGAGCCCCAGGCACGCGCGCTGCGGCTTGCGGACAATCAGATCGCGCTGAATTCCGGATGGGACGAGGCGTTGCTGGCGGCTGAGATCGCGCGCATCCGTGATGATGCAGCGGTGGATTTGGACGTACTTGGCTTCTCCGGCATGGAATTGGACCGGCTGCTGGCAGCCGCCGATGCCGGCCTGGATGGCGAGGATGCCGACGAAGCCCCGCCGCTGCCAGTCAATCCTGTCACGCGCGAGGGCGATCTCTGGCGTTGTGGTGACCATCGGCTGCTCTGCGGTGATGCGACCAAGCTCGCCGATGTCGAGCGCGCCCTTGGCGATGGTCACCTCGCGGATATGGCCTTTCTAGATCCACCCTATAATGTTGCTTACGAGGGCGGCACGGCAGCCAAGATGACCATCGCGAATGACGCGCTGGGCAAGGGGTTTCTGGATTTCCTACGCCCGGCGCTGACAAACCTTCTCTCAGTCACCAAGGGCGCAAGCTATGTTTGCATGTCGTCTTCCGAGTGGCCGACGCTGCATCGCGCCTGGCAGGAGGCGGGTGGCAAATGGTCCAGCACCATCATCTGGGCCAAGAACACTTTTGCGCTGGGCCGCGCAGACTACCATCAGCAATTCGAAGCGATGCTCTATGGTTGGAAGGCCGGCGCGCAGCATTACTGGTGCGGCGCGCGCGACCAGGGGAATGTCTGGTATTTTGACAAACCTGCCAGAAACGATCTGCACCCGACCATGAAGCCGGTGGCGCTGGTCGAGCGTGCCATCCGCAACAGCAGCAAGCCGCGCGATACAGTCCTGGATTGCTTTGGTGGATCGGGCACGACGATGATCGCAGCCGAACGCACCGGGCGGCGCGCTGTGCTGCTGGAGATTGATCCCGCCTATTGCGATGTGATCCTGCAGCGCTGGCAGGAGGAAACGGGGCAAGCGGCAGTTCTGGATGGCGAAGACCGCACCTTTGCCGATGTCACTGCAGCGCGCAAAGGGGCCGAGTGAGATAAAATAGACCTTGAATGGATCGGGAACTCCACCCCTATCAACCCGGAAACCTACTCCGCAGTCTATCGAAATAGGCGTCATTTGCTTCCGAGCCCCGTGCCGATCGAGCACCCTGTGACAGCAGCGCATTGAGTTCTCGGCGGTCTCGCTCCTTCGTGATCAAGTCGCAGATATATTCTTCGCTATTGCCATAGCCACCGGCACGGACTTGCTCCTCCAGAAAGGTCTGCAGCGCTTGCGGTAGGGAGACGGTTATCCTCGGCATGGCTGAATTATGACCTACCATTGCCGCTTTTGGAACAGTTTATCGTGGTTTGTATCGTACGATTACATCACAACCAATCGTACCGAACCATAGCAACGAAATTACGCTCAATCTCGCTTGGCTCGCCCCCCGCTACAGCGCGAATGGTCCCTCAGGCGCAGGGAATTACCCCGACGCCACAGCAAGGAGACCAAGATGAACGACATCCCTTCAACCGATCAGCTTTTCCTGGAAATCGCCAAGCGGCACATGCCCTCGGTTGAAACGCTGGAAACCAGAAACCGCGATGCGCTCGACTTTCACGATGTCGCGGTTTGGTCGATCCGAAACTCTCTCGCGGAAGCCTACGCCGCCGGCCAAGCCGCCGCGAAGCGCAGCAAAAAGCGCAGCCGATAGGGCAAAGCGAGGGCCGAATGGTTCTGCCATTTGGCTCTCACATCATGATCAAAACGCCTGAATCATAGCAATGAAATAACGCTCTATTTCGCTTGGCTCAGCCCCCATCACAGCGCGAATGGTCTGTCACGCGCAGGGGATTTCCCCCGCCGATGACAGAGACAAACAGATGAGCAAGATCCTTCCCACCGAAAACCAAGACTGGGGTTTCTGGGGCACCATGCGCGAACAAGCAGCGCCCGCCTGGCCGATCGCCTTCACCGCGATCCACAACGCGACCAGCACGGATCCCGCCTCGGTCCGCGCCTTCCTCGACAGTCGCTACGGACGCCACTTCGCGGACGGGGTGAATAGCCAGATGCATTACGGGG
>JAPLOJ010000128.1 GCA_026400795.1 Alphaproteobacteria bacterium | reverse complement strand
TGATTTTCGGGCGGGCCTGGGTTATATGATCCGGCAAAACTCAGGGGGTTTCCGATGAATAGACGCACCATGCTGGCGGCACCTTTGGCCGCGCCGTTGCTGGCAGCTTCTGTGGCCCAAGCGCAGGCCGCGCTGGTGACGGAAGAATTCATGATCCCGGCCGGCGATGCGGGGATTGAGCTTTTCCTCCGCAACAAGCGCCCGGAAAACCTGAACGCCTTTACCCCCGCGCGGACGGTGCTGTTCGTGCATGGTGCGACCTATCCGGCGCATACGGCGTTTGACCTGCCGCTGGGTGGGTTGTCCTGGATGGATTACATCGCAGGGCAGGGGTTTGATGTTTGGTGCCTGGATATTCGCGGCTATGGCCGCAGCACCCGCCCCCCGGAAATGAGCCAACCGCCAGAAGCCAATCCACCCATCGTGCGGGGCGATACGGCGGTGAAGGATATCGGCACCGCCGCCGCCTTCATCCGCGAAAGGCGCAACGTGGCGAAGCTGGTGCATATCGGCTGGTCCTGGGGCAGCGCGCTGATGGGGCGCTTCGCCGCCGATAATCCGGCGCTGGTGGAACGCCTGGTGCTGTTTGCGCCGGGCTGGTTGCGTGATGGGCCAAGCCTTGCCGGTGGCGCCGCAACTGCGACGCTTGGCGCCTATCGCACCGTGACGCAGGCTCAGGCGCGGGAACGCTGGATGACGGGTGTGCCGGAAGGCAAGCGCGCCGGCCTTATCCCGCCCGGCTGGTTTGAACATTGGGCGGGCGTGACCTGGGCGACGGACCCGGAAGGAATGCGCCGCAATCCGCAAAGCCTGCGCGCCCCCAATGGCGTGCTGCTGGATGGGCGGGAATATGCCCAGGCTGGCCGGCCCTATTGGGACCCGGCCAAGGTCACCGCGCCAACGCTGCTGGTGGTGGCGGAATGGGACCGTGATACGCCGCCCGCCATGGCCATGGCGATCTTCCCGCTGCTGACGAATAGCCCGGGCAAGCGCCTGGTGGTGCTGGGGGAAGGCACGCATACCATTGTGATGGAACGCAATCGCGGCGCGCTATTCCAGGCGGTGCAGGGCTTCCTCGCTGAAACCTCTGCCTGACGCCGCGTTTTGCCCCGCCCCGTGCTAAATCCTGCTTGAACGAATCGGAGACCGCCTTCCATGTCCAAACCCGCCTCCTCGCCCGGCCTGGTTGTAGATCGCAATCTGGCGCTTGAATTGGTGCGCGTGACGGAAGCCGCGGCGCTCGCCGCTTCCCGCTGGATTGGCCGAGGCGACAAGAACGCCGCCGATGGCGCCGCGGTGGAAGCCATGCGCAAGGCCTTCGATACGGTCGCCATCACCGGCACGGTCGTGATCGGCGAAGGCGAGATGGATGAGGCGCCGATGCTTTATATCGGCGAAAAGGTCGGGCTTTACGCCAAGGCCGGCGGCGGTCCGGAAGTGGATATCGCGGTTGACCCTCTGGAGGGTACCTCCATCACCGCCAAGGGCGGGCCGAATGCGATTGCGACTGTGGCGCTCGCGGAAAAGGGCGGCTTTCTGCATGCGCCGGATATCTACATGGACAAGCTCGCGGTCGGGCCTGGCCTGCCGGAAGGCATTGTGGATCTGGATGCCAGGCCTGAGGAAAACCTCCGCGAATTGGCGCGCGCCAAGAAATGCGAGATTGGCGATCTGATGGTCTGCACCTTGGACCGCGACCGGCATAAGGAAATGATCCGCGCCTGCCGTGCGGCTGGCGCGCGCATCATGCTGCTGGGCGATGGTGATGTCTCCGGCGTTATTGCCGTCAGCCAGCCGGAAGCGGGCGTGGATATCTATATGGGCTCGGGCGGCGCGCCTGAAGGTGTGCTGGCAGCGGCGGCTTTGCGCTGCATTGGCGGGCAGATGCAAGGCCGGCTGATGTTTGAAAATGAGGAACAGATCGCGCGTGCGCTTTCCATGCGCATCACCGATCCCCACCGCAAATACAGTGTCGAGGAAATGGCCAAGGGCGATGTGATGTTCGCGGCCACGGGTGTCACTAGCGGCGCCATGCTGCGCGGTGTGCGGCGTTTTGCGGGTGGTGCTTACACGCATTCCATCGTCATGCGGTCCAAATCCGGCACGGTGCGCTATGTGGAAGGGCATCATAATTTCGCGCGCAAGCCCAGCGCCTTCATCGCTTGATCAGGGCACGCGTAATTCATGGATGATAGCGCGCTGACAGGACCCGTATTGGGTGTCACGCGCAGCCTGACAGGGCGAAGCTGGCAATGGCGCGCAGGCGATGCGCGGATCGGCCTTGGCATCGCGCAGCGGCTTGAATTGCCGGAGATGCTGGGGCGCTTGCTGGCCGCGCGCGGCATTGGCCTTGATGACGCGGCGGATTTTCTGGAGCCGAAGCTGCGCGCGCTGATGCCAGATCCGTCGCGGTTGGCGGATATGGAAGCGGCGGCAGATCGTATCGCGGTTGCGGTGCGAAGCGGTGAGCATGTCGCGGTATTCGGTGATTATGACGTGGATGGCGCCTGCGCCGGAGCGCTGATGACGCGGTTTCTGCGTGATCTTGGCTGCCAAGTCACACCTTACGTGCCGGATCGTATCAAGGAAGGTTATGGGCCGAATGCGCCGGCGATTGCGGCACTTTGTAATGGCGGCGCTTCGCTGATCATTTGCGTGGATTGCGGCATTGCCGCCGGCTTGGCTTTGGCCGCGGCGGAAGGCCGCGCTGATGTTGTGGTGCTGGACCATCACAAGGCGGAAGGCGCGCTGCCGGCGGTGCTTGCCGTGGTCAATCCCAATCGGCTGGATTGCCCATCTGGCTTGCGGCATATCTGCGCGGCGGCGGTGGCGTTTCTGGCAGCGACCGCAAGCCTTCGTGTGCTGCGTCGCGCTAGATGGTTCACGCGCCGGAAGGAACCTGATCTTCTTGCGTTGCTGGATATCGTCGCACTCGCGACCGTGTGTGATGTCATGCCGCTTACCGGGTTCAACCGCGCCTTGGTCACGCAGGGCTTGAAGGTGCTGGGCAAGCGCGAGCGGATTGGCCTGGCCGCGCTGTTGGATGTGGCGGGGCAGAAGGATATGCCAAGTGCGCATACACTTGGCTTCATGTTGGGCCCGCGCATCAATGCCTCTGGCCGTATTGCGGAGGCTGATTTGGGTTTGCGGTTATTGCTGTCTGAAGATGCGATTGAAGCGCGCGCCATGGCGGAAAAACTGGATGAGGTGAATAAGCGCCGGCAGGAAGTGGAAGGTGACATGCTGGGTACGGCGATGGCGATGGCGGAAGCGCAGGTCAAGGCGGGCCATGCCGTGCTGCTGATTGCGGCAGAGGGTTGGCACCCCGGCGTGGTTGGTATTGTTGCAGGCCGCGTCAAGGAAAAATTCAATCGCCCCGCCTGTGTCGCGGGGATTACGGGTGGCATTGCCAAGGGATCAGGCAGATCCGTCACGGGTATTGATCTTGGCACTGCGATTATCGCAGCGCGCGAGATAGGCCTGCTTGAGACCGGCGGCGGGCATCCGATGGCGGCGGGATTTTCCTATAATGCTGCGAAGGGTGAGGCCTTCCACGCCTTTTTGGAAGAACGGCTTGCCCATGCCGCGCGGCTGCCAAGTGCGGCGGATTTATTGGTGGAAGGTGCGCTGACGGTCGCCGCCGCCACCACGGCCTTGGCCAAGGATATCACGCGCCTGGCGCCCTTTGGCGCTGGCAATGAAGAACCCATCTTCGCCCTGTCGCGCGCACGTGTGGTGAAAGCGGATCGCATCGGCAAGGAAGGCGCGACCATCCGCGCCTTTGTGGAAGGTGAAGGCGGCGGGCGGCTGAAAACAATCTGCTTCCGCGCCAAGGATGGACCATTGGCCGAGGCTTTGCTCTCACCCGATCGCACGCCCTTGCATTTATGCGGGCATTTGCGTGCGGAATCCTGGAATGGCGATGTGAGCGTCGGGTTTCAGATTGTGGATGCGGCGCGGGCCTGAACCTTAATTTGGTCGCGTTTTCCGAGCCGCCAAGTGATGCCACTTGGCTTGAAAACGCTCCAGTGATCTTCAATGCTGCGGCCAGGCAATCGGCGGCAGGCGCGTCAGCGGTATCTGCGCCACGCTCACCACGCCATTTTGCAGGGTAATCGGAATTTCCGCGACGGGTGGGCCGCCATCTTGCGGCCGGCGCGTCAGCAGCCCTACGGCGAATTTCGTACCATCCAGTGCGCGCCGCTGAATAAGACCGGACCGCGCGAGCGAATCCAGCGCGGCATTGGGATTGGTCACGGAAAGCGTCCCCCCCAAAGCTGGTTGCAAAGCGGGGTCGAGCCGCGCGGAAAGCCTGACGCCAGCATCCAAATCCCCCCAGGCCAGGCGCATTTGGTGCACATCCAGCTTGCCATCCGAAGCGCGCCAGGCATTCAATTGTTCACGCAGGCTCGGCAGCGGCAGCACGTTGCCGTAAAGCGCGCCATTGAATTCAAGCCGAGTGAGCCGAGGGCCAAAGCCGGCAAGCGCTGGTGTGCGAAGCCAGGCTTGCGGCAGGGAAGCGTCTTCGGCTGCGAATTGCAGCGTCAGCGCCGCTTCGGCTGAGCGAGTCCAATTCGCATCCATGCCAAGCTGCTGCACGCGCAGCACGCCATCGGGGGTTTGCGCCACCATGCCTTGCAGCAGCGCATTGGCCCGGCGCGGCGGCTGGCCCATTTCAAGCGGCAGCAACGCCTTGAAGCTGGTCGCGGTGAAAGGGATTTGCGTGGTGCCGATGCGCAGCGCCTGTTGGCCCGTCGCTTCCAGATGCAGCGCACCGGGCAAGGGAAGGGGGGTGGTCAGCGTCAGTGCCTCAGCCGCCCAACCTAGGCCCTGGCCGGAGGCCTCATCACCTGGGCTTTCGATGGAAAGCCGTGGGATGGAAAGCCGCGCGGCAAAGGGCCAACCGCTGCGTTCCGGCGTTTCGTGGCGGATGCTCCAGCCCTGGGCGCGGTGCTTGATCACCCAATCGCTGAAGCCTTCTGCCAAAGCACCCGTGCTCCAGCGCCAAAGCAGGCTTTGGCCGGCTACCAGCGCGGCGAGCAGGACCAGCACGCCGAATAGGAAACGCCCAAGCAAGGGTGCGCGCGGGGGTTTGGGTGGCTTGGCGTTCATGCTGGGCGCCGATATAGCGGGGTTTGAATGCGCCCGCCATGACAACCGATATCGCCTCTCTCCTCGCCCCGGATGGGGATTTTTATGTCTTTGCCTATGGATCGCTGATCTGGCGGCCAGGCTTTGACCATGCCGCGCGTCACCCGGCGCTGCTGCGCGGCTTTCACCGGCGCTTTTGCCTATGGAGTCATCGGTATCGCGGCACGCCAGAACGCCCGGGGCTGGTTTTGGGGCTTGATCGCGGCGGCGCCTGCCGGGGTGCGGTGTTTCGCGTGCCGGGGCGCGCGGCGGCGGAGACGCTGGCCTATCTGGATGCGCGCGAATTGCCTGATGGCGGCGAGGTTGTTTATCGCCGCTGTCTTTTGCCGCTGACGCTGCTGGATAGCGGGCAACGCGTGCCGGCCATTGCTTATGTCGCGAACCGGGCGTGCCGGCTTTATTGCGGTAAGCAGCCGGCCGAGGTGTTGGCGCGCGCGATTGATGGTGGCCATGGGCAGATGGGATCGAACCGGGATTATTTGTTCAATACGCTGGATCATTTGGGCGAGATGGGCGTGCGGGATCGCGGGCTGGAGGCGATTGCGGCGTTGGTTCGCCGCTAGTGGGCGCTATGGCGCGATCAGCCGAAATGGATCACGCTATCAGCTGGCTTGAATAAGGACAGGATCATGGCCCTGCAACGCATGGTGCTTGAAATTGGTATGGGCACCGATATTCGCGGCGCGGATTACACCAAGGCAGCGGTGCGCGCCTTGCGCGATGCGCTTTGGCATAATTCGCTCACTATCGGTGTGGCCGTTGGCCAAGATGTTGATGCCATGCAGGTTGAAGTGCTGATCGGCGTGCCCAAGCCCGATTTGGTGGATAAGGACCAGGTGCTGGCCATTCTGCCCCATGGCACCGGCACGGTGACTTTGGTGGAAGGCGGGCTGGAAATCCCGAATGATGCTGGCACCAACAGCACCGTCATTGCCAATTGCTGCGCCATTGTGCGGCTGGATGTGTGAAGGAGACCGACAATGGCCTTAAAGCGCATCATCCTGGAAATGGGCAGTGGCAATGATTTGCATGGCGGGGATTACACCAAGGCCGCTTTGCGCGCGGTGCAGGATGCCTTGCATCATTCATCGCTCGCTTTCATCCGCACGCTGGGGCTTGATATCAAGACCATGCAGGTGGAAGTGACCATCGGCGTGCAGCAGCCAGACAAGGTGGATATCGAAGCGGTGCGCAAATCCCTGCCCTATGGCGTGGTCACGGCACGCGCGGTGAAGGGCGGCTTGGATGTTCCGGAAGAAGGCGCGCATGACAAGGCGGTGATCGCCTCAGCCGCCATTGCGGTGCGTTTCGATTTGCCCTGAGGCCGTGAGGCAGTAATTGATACACGGCCTCGGCAGATCAGGTGCTGGCGATTCTCTCCCAATACAATTCCAATTGCTGCATCGCGCCATCCACCATGCGCGCTGGCGGTTTCAGCCACACGCCCACGCCTTCCGCGCGTACCTGCCGCACCTGATCACCGCCAATGCGATCCGCCAGATTGCTGTCATCCACGCGGGTGATCAGCACCTGCCCATCAAAGGTATAATTGCCGGTATAGCCAGACCAGAAGCGCTTCACGCCTGGCGGCAACACGGCGCGGCCATCACCCGTTGCAGCCTGCATGCGCTGCGGGCCGAATTGCACAATGCCGGTTGGCTCCGGCCCATATTGATGATGCTCCAAAGGCTGGCCCGCCGCATCGGTCGCGCGCACGCGCAGTAATTGCCAAGTACCAATCAGGGAAATCATATCCGTCCTTTCAGGCTGCTGCCCGCGCATCTTCCAGAATCATATCCGCGGCTTTTTCACCAATCATGATGGAAGGCGCATTGGTATTGCCGGCGACAACGGATGGCATGATGGAAGCATCCGCCACGCGCAACCCCGCTACGCCATGCACACGCAGTTGCGGGTCCACCACGCTATTGCTGCCAATGCCCATGGCGCAACTGCTGGATGGGTGGTGATTTGTTGATCCTGTTTCGCGCACAAATCGTTCCATATCGGCATCGCTGGTGAAAGCCTCACCCGGTACCAATTCCCCCATCGCAAAGGCCTTCAAGGCCGGCTGTTCCGCCAGCTGCCGCGCAAGCCTTATGCCCGCCAGCATCGCCCGCATATCATAATCGGTCGCGAGAAACCCGAAGGTAATCGCCGGCGCAGCGAAGGGATCGGGGCTCGCGAGCCGCACCGTGCCGCGCCCTTCCGGGGCCAGATGCACCGGGCTTAGCGTGAAGCCTGAAAAAGGATGCGGAATGACACCCTTTTTGTTGCGTTCCAGCGTGCTCCATTCCAGCAGATTGATCTGTAAATCCGGCTGTTCCAGGCGCGGGTCGGTTCTGGTCAATACCCCCGTGCGCACTGCATTCACCGCCATGGGGCCGCTGCGAAACAAACCATATTGCAATGCCGCCGCAATTTTGCGCGGCCAGCTATTTTCCAGATCATTGAAGGTAACGGGCTTGGCACAGCGCCACATCAAATAGACGCAGAAATGATCATGCAGATTGGCCCCCACTGCCGGCAGATCGCGCAGCACCGGAATGCCCATGGCTTGCAAATGCTCAGCCGGCCCAAGCCCGGAAAGTTGCAGTAATTGCGGTGACCCATAAGCGCCACCCGAGACAATAACCTCTCGCCTTGCGCGCACGCGCTTAAGGCCGCTGCGATCACGATATTCCACGCCAATCGCGCGGCCTTCTTCCAGAACCACCCGCGTCGCATGGGCATTGGTGCGGATATCAAGATTGGCGCGCCCCTTCGCGGGCGCCAGATAAGCGCGCGCCGAACTCCAACGCCGATTGGCGCTGGTAGTGGATTGATAATAGCCCGTGCCTTCCTGAACCCTGCCATTGAAATCCGGATTACGCGGAATGCCTGCCTGTTCCGCGGCGCTGATCATCGCCTCCGTCAATTCTGTCGTACCGGTGTGGTCAGAGACATTAAGCGGCCCGCCAACGCCATGGAATTCATCCGCCCCGCGCGCCTGATTTTCACTTTTCTTGAAGTAAGGCAGCACGGAATCATAATCCCAGCCCGTGCAGCCGCGCTGGCGCCAGGAATCATAATCCCGCGGATGGCCCCGCATATAGACCATGCCATTGATGGAACTTGTGCCGCCGAGTGTCTTGCCGCGCGGCACAAAGAAGCGACGGTCATTCAGTTGCTTTTGCGGCTGGCTTTCAAAGCACCAATTGATCGCCGAATTCGCATAAACTTTCGCAAAACCAAGCGGAATATGAATCCACGGGTTGCGATCCGGCGGCCCCGCTTCCAGCAAACAAACCGAATAGCGCCCATCTTCCGAAAGCCGCGCGGCCACAGTCGCGCCGGCGGAACCAGCGCCCGAGACAATAAAATCGAATACCCCCGCTTCTTCGGTCATGCCGCTTGCCCCCATGCGCCATCCGCCGCCACCAGGCGCCCCGCGTAAAACACCCGCTTGCGCGGCGGATGCGCGCCAATGGCATCCGGAATATTCTCAGCCGCGATGGTAAAGAAATGCGCGGGGTTCCCGGGCGCTATGCCGTAATCCGCAATGCCCAGCGCGGCAGCGCCTTCGGAAGACACCATGCTGAATAGTTCAAGAATCAACGGATCATGGCGCAGATCTTCCCGCCAACCGATCACGGAAGCGCGTTCCAGCATATCGGCATTGCCATAGGGGCTCCAGGTATCGCGCACATCATCATTGCCACAAAACACACGCACACCAGCGCGGCGCAGCAGCATGAGCGGCGGCATGGTCGCACTACCCGCACCATGCGTCACCAAAGCAACACCGCAGGATGCCATCATCTCCGCTGCCGCCTTCTGTTTTGATTCAGCAATACCGCCCAAACAAAAGCCATGGCTGATCGTGGCGCGCCCCGCCATGCCATGCGCGCGCACGCGGGCGCAGATTTCCAGCAAGCTGAACAGGCCAAGCTCACCCGCTTCATGCAAATGGATGTCCACGCCAACGCCGCGCTTTTCCGCGATGGCGAAAATGCCGTCCAATTGTCCGGCCGGGTCGCGGTCCACCTCACAAGGGTCAATGCCGCCCACCAGCTCCGCCCCCGCGCCAATGGCGGCGTCCAGCAGTTCGAGCATGGGCTTGCCGCCGGCGCGCATCACACCCGCCTGGGGGAAGGCCACAACCTGCACGGTCGCGGCTGCCTTATGCGCTTCCCGCGCCGCCAACACGCCTTCAAGCGCCGAAAGCCCAAAGGCCGGCGTGATATCGGCATGGGTGCGGATATGCGCCGTGCCATTCGCCACGCAGCGCCGGATCAGCGCGCCCGCCCGTGCTGCCGTATCCAGGGGTAGAGAGGGCAAAAGCCTCTCATCCGTCGCAATCCGGCTCATGCGGAAGGGCTCGGCGGCGTGGGGCGTCCAGGGCAGGCCGAATAGAGTCTTATCCAGATGCATATGCCCATCCACCAGACTGGGCAGCAGCAAATCCCCGCCCAAATCCAGCACCTGGCTGGCCGGGGGTGCTGGGGCATCCGCTGGCAGAATGGCGGCGATCCGCCCATCCTTCAGCGCCAGGCGCTGTCCCGGTGGCCCGCCATCGGCCAGGCGAAAATTCTGCAAAACCGTGTCATAGGGCGCTTCAGCCATGCCCTTCCTCCCCAATCTGGCGTGGCGCACTGCGCCCCACCAAGCCATTCGGGGGATGATGCGGGCCGCTTTCCGCCAGCGTCAATCGGTTTCGGCTGCGCTTATGGTTGACGGATAGCCCCCGCTCTCCCTATAGGACGCGACCCCGCCGGGGCGGCCCGTCATTGGCCCGCCGCCGGCGATCTTTCTTTGCCTTATGGCTACGACCCCTCGGGAGAAGTATCGTGAAGCGTACCTATCAGCCCTCCAAGCTCGTCCGGAAGCGTCGCCATGGCTTTCGCTCCCGTCTTTCGACCGTGGGCGGCCGCAAGGTGTTGGCCAATCGCCGCACCAAGGGCCGCAAGCGTCTTTCCGCCTGAACCAAGCCTCGTGCGGGGTGGTGGGATGGCGCAGCTTGATGAAGGCTCCGCGCCATTGCCGCCCGCCCTGCCGCGGCTGGAAAGGCTCAAGAAGCGCCGGGAGTTTTTGCGCGCCGCATCGCGCGGCAAGCGCGCGGCGCGTCCTGGGCTTGTTTTGCAAGCGCTCGCCATCCCCGAACCGTCGCTGAGGCTGGGCTTCACCGTGACGAAAAAAATCGGCAATGCTGTGATACGCAACCGGGCCCGCCGGCGCCTGAAGGAAGCCGCGCGGCTGACGCTGCCCGGCATGGGGCTTTCAGGCTGGGATTTGGTGCTGATCGGGCGCGATGCGACCGCCGAGCGTCCTTTCCCCTTGCTGATTGAGGATCTGCGCGCGGCCCTCCGCCAAGCGGGTGTGGCGCCATGAGCCTGCCCGCCGTTGCGCTGAAGGGCTGCGTGCACGCGTATCGCTATACGCTGCGTGGCATTATCGGCAGCCATTGCCGCCATTACCCAACCTGCAGCGATTATGCGCTGGAAGCTTTGGAAGACCATGGCGCGCTGCGCGGCACCTGGTTGACCACGCGGCGCATCCTGCGCTGCAACCCCTGGACCCCTGGCGGCTACGACCCCGTACCCCGCCCCAAAAACACCAAAGGCTGAGCACCCGCCATGGATCAGAAGCGTCTGTTCGCCGCGATTGCGCTTTCAATCGGCATATTGCTGTTGTTTGATGTCTATAAGCGCATGATGGCGCCGCCCGAAGCGCCGGCGCCCATCACGCAACAGGTGCCGGCGCCAGCGGTGCCCGCGCCGGCTGCTTCCGGTGCGCCCGTGCCGGCCACACCCATTCTCACCGCGCCATCACAACAGGAAGCAGCGCCGGTCACCCGCGCGCCCGCGCAGCGCATCGCAATCGAAAGCGCCTCGGTCGCGGGCAATCTCAATCTGCGTGGCGCGCGGTTGGATGATTTGGTGCTGCTGCGCCACCGCGAAACCACTGATGCGGGTTCGCCACCTGTGCGCCTTTTCGCGCCGCGTGATTCCGCCGCGCCTTACTTCGCGCAATGGGGTTGGACCGCCGCCGATGGCCGCACCAAGGTGCCGGATGGGGATACGGATTGGCAGATCAGCGGCGGGCCGCTTGCGCCCGGCAAGCCGGTCTCGCTCACCTGGAATAACGGGCAGGGGCAGGTTTTCGAAATCCAGTTGAGCCTGGATGAGAATTACATGTTCTCCGCCGAACAGCGCATGCGCAATACTAGCGCCGACACGGTGGCGGTGCTGCCCTGGGCGCGCATCAGGCGCGAATCCACGCCCAAGGTGGAAGGCTTCTTCATCTTGCATGAAGGTTTCACCGGCGTTGTCGGCGGGCGCTTGAAGGAAGTGACCCTCGCTGATGCCAAGACCGAGGCGCAAAAGCGCCGTGGTGCGGCTTTCGAACAGGAAGATGTCGGCGGTTGGGTTGGCATTACCGACAAATATTGGCTCGCGGCGCTGATGCCGGCTGCCGCGGATCAACCGATGCGCGCGGCCTATCGCTTTGTCAGCGAAGCGCCCGGCACAGCCGGTGAGCGCTGGCAGGTGGATATCGCCGCCCCCGCCGCGCAGCAGATTGCGCCAGGGGCTGCGGATGGCTTCAAAAGCCGCTTGTTTGCCGGTGCCAAGGAAGTGCATCTGCTGGATGATTACGCAGCGCGCTTCGGCATCAAGGATTTCGACAAGGCGATTGATTTCGGCTGGTTCTACTTCATGACCAAGCCCTTCTTCTATGCGTTGGATTGGCTGTTCCAGCTTTTTGGTAATTTCGGTGTCGCCATTCTGGTCTTCACCCTCGCTATCAAGATCCTGTTTTTCCCGCTGGCGAGTAAGGCCTATAAATCCATGGCCAAGATGAAGGTGCTCGCGCCCAAAATGGCGGAGCTCAAGGAACGCTACAAGGATGATCCGCAAAAGGCGCAGACTGAAATGATGGCGCTCTACCGGAGTGAGAAGGTAAACCCTGCCTCCGGCTGCTTGCCCATCCTGCTTCAGATTCCGGTGTTCTTCGCGCTTTATAAGGTGCTGTTCGTTACCATCGAAATGCGCCACCAGCCTTTCTTTGGCTGGATCAAGGATTTGTCCGCGCCGGACCCGACCAATCTGTTCAACCTGTTCGGCCTGCTGCCCTTCGATCCCGCAGCTTGGAGCAATTTTTTGCACATGCCGGCCTGGGCGCTGATTATGGGCCTGACCATGTGGGTGCAGCAAAGGCTAAACCCTCAGCCGCCCGATCCGATTCAGGCGAAAATCTTTGCCTGGATGCCGGTGATCTTCACCTTCATGCTGGCATCCTTCCCGGCGGGGCTCATCATCTATTGGGCCTGGAACAATACGCTTTCCGTGGGCCAGCAATACTACATCATGCGCCATGAACGCGCGGCCACCCGCGCCGCCAAGGCAGGCGGCAAGAAGGCGTGACGCCGCTTGCCAGGTTTGCATGATGAGTGGCCTGGCCGAGGCTACGACAGAAGAAGCGCGCGCCGCCCTGCTTGAAGCGGGGCGGCTACTTTTCGCGCGGTCTTGTGATTTCTACTTCGGCGCGCAGAAGCTTGAACAAGTGCCGCCGCCCGGCCTGCCGGAGATCGCCTTTTGCGGACGATCCAATGTCGGCAAATCATCATTGCTGAATGCGCTGACGGGGCGCAATGCGCTGGCACGCGTTTCCAATACGCCGGGGCGCACGCGCCAGCTCAATTTCTTCAATCTCGGCGAGCGGCTCGTGCTCGTGGATATGCCGGGCTATGGCTATGCCAAGGCATCGAAGGAATTGCAGGCCGATTGGCAAGGCATGATGTTCGAATACCTGCGCGGTCGGCCCAATCTGCGCCGCGTATTGCTGCTGATGGATGCGCGGATTGAAACCAAATCCGCCGACCTTGCCGCGATGAAGCTGTTGGATGAAGCTGCGGTCGCGTTTCAGATCGTGCTGACCAAGGCCGATGATGTGCCGCCCGCGCAATTCGCCAAGCGCCTGGCCGAGGTTCAGGCGCTGGCCCGCCGCCATACCGCCGCCCATCCCATGGTGCTGGTGACCAGCAGCGAAACCGGCCAGGGCATGCCCGAATTGCGCGCAGAGCTTGCCGCCTTTGCTTTGCCGGGCTGAAGCCTATTCAAACCGGTTTGACCGAGGGAACCCGTTGGGCGGCGCCTTGCCCGCACCAGCGCGATTACCGACCCAGGCGCGCAAATCCGTCTCAACCCGCGTTCTTTCGCCAAGCGCCCAGGAAAGCCCTTCCTTGCGGGTAAAGACCTTCACATCCGCAAGCCCGCCATCGCGATAGGTTTGCAATTGCACGCCACGCCCACGCGTCATCTCGGGCACCTGGTCAATCGGGAAAATCAGTAATTTGCGGTTCTCGCCAATCACCGCGATGGAATCGCCCTCAGCCGGGGCGCAGACCGCCGCTTCCGCCGGCGGGTCCACATTCAAGACCTGCTTGCCGGTGCGCTTTTCCGCGAGCAAATCCTCACCCTTCACCAAAAAGCCTTTGCCATCGGATGC
>JAPLOJ010000043.1 GCA_026400795.1 Alphaproteobacteria bacterium | reverse complement strand
CTATTCACCTCACCCAGGAAACCCGCGACATAGCGATCTGAGGGCGCCAGATAGAGCGCTTCGGGCACGCCCACTTGCAAGATCCGCCCTTCGCGCATCAGTGCGATGCGATCACCCATGAACATGGCTTCTTCGGAATCATGCGTGACCAGCAGCGTCGCGATGCCGGCTTCCTGCAACACATGCAGCGTATCATCGCGCACTTTTTCACGAAGCCGCGCATCGAGACTCGCAAAAGCCTCATCCAACAGCAGCACGGCAGGGCGGGGTGCCAGCGCGCGGGCCAGTGCCACGCGCTGCTGCTGCCCGCCTGATAGCATATGCGGAAAGGCGTTCTGGAAGGCTTCCAGCCCCACGCGGGCGAGCGCATCCATCACGCGCCAAACCCTTTCGCCACGTGGGGCGAAGCGCAACCCGAAGGCGACGTTTTCCGCCACGGTCAAATGCGGGAACAGCGCGTAATCCTGAAAGACAAAGCCGATATGCCGCGCTTCGGGCGGCACTTCCCGGCCCGCTTCGGCAATCAAGCGCCCGCCGATTTCAATCCGCCCATGTTGCAAGGGTTCAAGCCCCGCCGCGAGGCGCAAAAGCGTGGTCTTGCCGCAGCCGGAGGCGCCGAGCAGGCAGACAATCTCGCCCGCCGCGACACTGAGATCAATGCCTGCCAGAACCTCCCGCGCGCCATAGGCATGGCGGATATCGGCGAAGCTGAGGCTCACCTTTGGCTGGCTTCCTCGGCGGCTTCGGGGGTAGGCGCCGGGGCTTCCTCGGCTTCATCTGCGGTGCTGATGGGGGCGTTCAGGCCGGGCAAGGGTGGCGCATCGCCGGTGACCAATTCTTCCTTGCGCGGCAGGTCCGCCAGCGATTTCAGCGAGAATTGCTCCAGGAATTTCGGCGTGGTGCCCCAAAGTGTTGGCCGGCCAGGCACTTCCCGCCGCCCGCGCGGCGCCACAAGGCCAAGCTCCAAAAGCGATTCGAGGGTGGTTTGCGCCAGCGTGGCACCGCGGATTTCTTCGACATCGCCCCGCGTGCAGGGCTGGTGATAGGCAATAATGGCAAGCGCTTCCATGGCCGCGCGCGGCAGGCGGCGCGGGCTTTCCACCACTTTCGTCAGCCGGGGTGCTAGGTCTGTGGCGGTGCGGAAGGCATAGCCGCCGCCGATTTCAGTCAGTACTACGCCGCGCCCTTGGTAGGCTTCGGCGAGCGCCGCGCAGGCCATGGTGGCGGAAACGCCTTCGGGCAGCACGGTGGCCAGGGTTTGCGGAGATACCGGGCGATCAGCGGCGAAAATCACAGCCTCCGCAATGCGGAGTGCTTGCGCCATGGTCGCCTCATCGGGCGTGGGGGTTTCCGCCGGCGCTACGGCTTCAGTCGGTTCTTCCATCGCTGCCCCCTTCTTCTTCTGTCCGGCGGCGGATCATGATTGGTGAGAAGGCCGCTTCCTGATGCAATTCTATTCCGCCGCCGAGCGCCATTTCCAAGCCGGCGATCAGGGTGCTGGCCAGCGCGGCGCGCTGTTCAACCGGGTCATCAAAGCCTTCCGGCAGGAAGCTCCGTAATTCGGACCAGCTTGGCAGGGCGCCGACCAGCTTGGTCAGGCGGTCCAGCGCTTCCTGCACGGTGAAAAGCTTGCGCGGCTTGGGCCGATAGGGCCGCGCGGCCAAGGCACGTCGGCGCCCGGCGACATAGGCTTGCAGCAGCGCCGGCAGATCGGCGGAGATGCCGGAACGATCTTCGACCTTCAGCCGTTCCGGGGCGCCGCGGGCAAAGACATCATGGCCAAGCCAGGGCCGGCGGTTGAGCCAAAGCGCGGCGGCGCGCATGCGTTCAAGTGTCGCCAGCCGATCAGTCAAAGCCTCGGCCAGGGCTTCGGCATCTTCGCCTTCCACCTGTTCGGGCGGGATCAGCAGGCGGGATTTCAGCCAGGCGAGCCAGGCGGCCATGACCAGCCAATCCGCCGCCAATTCCAGGCGGATGCGGCGCGCGCCTTCAATCACCGCCAGGAATTGCTCCACCAGCGCGACAATGGAGATCTTCGCCAGATCCACCTTCTGCGCCCGGGCGAGTTCCAGCAGCAGATCGAGCGGCCCTTCATAGCCTTCAAGCTGCAATTGCAGGGAGGATTCGCTCATCGGTCCCGTTACCCATGTCCGGTGAGCATGAGAACGAAATCAAAGGCGGGCGCAACCACCCCCCGGAAAAACCAACCCATGGGGTCATAGCCGGGGACCAAATGGGGCAGGATGAACAGGCCGAGCATGACCACCAGCAGGCCAAAGGGCTCGATCCGCGCCAGCGCCAGGGCAGGGGCGCGGGGCAGAAGCCCAACCGCAATGCGCCCGCCATCAAGCGGCGGCATGGGAAACAGGTTGAACAGGCCGAGCACCAGATTGGCCAGAATGAACAGGCCAAAGGCGCGATAGGCAAAGGCGGTGCCTTCCGCCCCCAGGCTGGCTTGCCAGGGTTCCACCAGATGCGCGGCAAGCCCCGCCAGCAAGGCCAGGGCAAAATTCGTGGCCGGCCCCGCCGCCGCCACCGCCACCATGCCGTAGCGCGGGTTGCGGAGCTGCCAGATATTGACCGGCACGGGCTTGGCCCAGCCGAACATGGCCTCTACCCGGCCTAAGGTAAGTAACTGCGATACCAGCAAAAACCCCGGCAGCAGGATGGTGCCGACCATATCCACATGGCGGATCGGGTTCAGGCTAAGCCGCCCGGCCCGGGCTGCCGTGTCATCCCCCAGTGCACGCGCGGCATAGCCATGCGCCGCTTCATGCAGCGTGATGGCGATGATGGTCGCGAAGACCGAAGCCGCCAATTCGGGCAGCCAAGCGGGCATGGGGTTCTCTCCCTGGGGGTGGGGCTGCCGGGATAGACGGGAAGAAGAGCGAAGGGAAGCAGAAGTGGTTCAGGCCCGCTTGCGCTTCTTCACCGGCACCGGCGCCGATTCCCGCAGCAAGGGCGCCAGGAAGCGCCCGGTATGGCTTTCCGGGGCCCAGATCCAGCACCCAATCGGCGGTTTTGATCACTTCCAGATTATGTTCGATCACCACCACCGTATTGCCGGTCTCCACCAGCGCATGCAGCACTTCCAGCAATTTGCGCACATCTTCGAAATGCAGCCCGGTGGTGGGTTCATCCAAAATATATAGCGTGCGCCCAGTGGCGCGGCGTGACAGCTCCTTGGAAAGTTTTATGCGCTGCGCTTCCCCACCCGAAAGCGTGGTGGCTTGCTGGCCCAGATGGATATAGCCAAGCCCGACCTTACGCAGCACCGAAAGCTTTTCGCGAATCGCGGGCACGGCGGCGAAGAATTCCTCGGCCTCTTCCACCGTCATGTCCAAAACATCCGAGATGGATTTGCCGCGAAACTTCACATCCAGCGTTTCGCGATTATAGCGCTTGCCCTTGCAGGTATCGCAGGTGACATAGACATCGGGCAGGAAGTGCATCTCAATCTTGATGACGCCATCGCCCTGGCAGGCCTCACAC
>JAPLOJ010000014.1 GCA_026400795.1 Alphaproteobacteria bacterium | reverse complement strand
CCGCGCTGCGACGACGATTGATCTGGACCATGACCGCGCATCGCGCGCGGCGGGGCAGAAAATCATTTGCCCTCTACTGGCGCTTTGGGGGGCCAAGGGAAGCATTCCCAAATGGTATGACGCGCTGGCCATTTGGCGCGATTATGCGACAGGCCACGTGACGGGTGGCGCGGTTTCATCCGGCCACTATCTGGCGGAAGAAGCGCCAGAAGAAGTGCTTGGCTGGCTCAGGGATTTTCTGCGGCGGTGAGCGGCACAAGCCCAAGCGCCTGAATATCCAAAACCCAAGGCAAATCCGTATCACCCGTGGCCGCGCCCGCGCGCGTCAGCAGCGCATGCGCCTGACCGCGATGATGCGTCTGGTGATTGAAGAAATGCCCAACCGTGATCCAATACGGCATGCGCATTTCCTGCCCGGCAATGCCCGAATACCAAATCAGCGGCCCAGCCAGGCGTTCGGGCGTGAGGCTTGCCGCCCAGGCTTCAATCTTCGCATCCGCGGACGCGCGGTGGGCTTTCAACTCAGCCCAATCCGTGATCATCACTGGGCTTTGCTTCATGCCGACACTCGGTTTTTCCCAAGCGTCAAAGCGGCTCATCCAGGTGGTATCACCCCACACCAGATGGCAAAGCGTGCCCTGAATGCTGCCCCAAAACGCGCCGCCATCTGCCTGCCGTGCGCCGACATCCAGCCCATCAGCGGCAGCGTAAAGCCGGCGATTCATTTCAGAATTATAGGCCGCCATCATGCGGCACCAATCGGTCGAGATCATGCGCCACCTATCTGCTTGTAGAAGAACACGGTCGCAGATGCGCTGCCATCCGCATTCAGCGCAAAGCCTGGAATACGCCCAGCTTCCTGCCAGCCAAGGCCGCGATAAAGCGCCTCACCAGCATCATCAGCGCGCGTGTCGAGTGTCAGCAACCGCCGCCCGCGCTGCGCTGCCCCCGCTTCCAAAGCTGTCATCAGCGCCTGCCCCACGCCGCGCCGCCGCGCTTCTGGGTGCACCAAAAGCTTCGCCACTTCCGCGCGGTGCGGCTGATTGGGTGGCATCGCCAGATCAAGCGTGACGGTACCGACCAATTCGCCATCCGTCCAGGCGACCCAGATGGCTTTCTTGCCAAGCACCATATCCTCAAGGCTCCGTCGCCAGAAACCCTGCGCTGCCTCAGCACTCAAAGGCGGCAGGAAGGAAACCGAAGCGCCGGCGGCAACACAGGCTATCAGGATATCTGCCAAGGGCCTTTCGGCATGTTCGGCGGCAGAGGCATCAAGCGCCTGCACCGCGACACCGCGCGCCGGCTTGATAAAGGGAAATTCGAGCGAATTGGACAAATCATTCAAAACGCGGATCGGCCCCTGCCGCACATAGCCAAGCTTCGCGTAGAAGGTATGCGCGCGGGTGAAGCGTGTGTCGGACCAAAGCCGGATCACCTCCGCCCCCGCTGCGCGCGCATGGGATTCCGCCGCTTCCATCAGCGCCACGGCCAGACCCGTGCCGCGCTGGCTGGCCGCGACATAGACGCGGCAAATTTCCCAATCCGGCGTGCCTGGCAAAGGATGCACAGCGGCCATGCCGACCACCGCGCCAGCAACTTCGGCCACCCAAAGCGCGCCATTTTGTTCGGCGAAATAGCTGGCCAGTGCGCGAAGCTCCGGCAGTTCCGCATCCAGATCAAAGACGCAGCCGGGATATTCCGCCCAGCAATCACGGATCAGCGCAATGAACCCAGCTGCATCCGCATCGCGCCCGGCGCGGAGCATGGCGCGTTCAGCTCAATTCGCGGCAGAAGTCCTGAATGCGGCCGCACGCCTCACGCAGGTTTTCCGTATTGGTTGCATAAGAAATCCGCAGATAGGGGGACATGCCGTAAGCCGTGCCCTGCACGGTGGCGACATATTTTTCTTCGAGCAGCGCCATGGCGAAATCCGTATCGGTTTCGATCTTGCGCCCGCCCTTGCTGGTTTTGCCGATGCAGCCAGAGATATTCGGGAAGACGTAAAACGCCCCCTCCGGCTTGTGGCAGGAAATGCCCGGCGCCGCATTCAGCATCTCCACCACCAGGTCGCGGCGCTGGCGATACTCTTCGGCCCTTTCGCGCACAATTTCCTGCGGGCCATCTAGGGCCGCCGCCACCGCGGCTTGCGAGATGGTGGAAACCCCCGCCGTCGCCTGGCCTTGCATATTCATCATGCCCTTGATCAGCGCCTTGGGCCCACCGCAAAAGCCGATGCGCCAGCCTGTCATGGCATAGGTCTTGGACGCACCATTCACCGTGAGGGTGCGGTCCTTCAGGCGCGGTTCAACATCGGCAATCGTGCAGAATTCAAAGCCGTCATAGATCAGGTGTTCATACATATCATCGGTCATGACCCAGACATGCGGGTGCTTCATCAGCACCGCCGCAATCGCCTGCATTTCCGCGCGCGAACATGCCGCACCCGTTGGATTATTCGGGAAATTGATCATCACCCATTTGGTCTTGGGCGTGATGGCGGCATCCAAATCCTCCGGCCGCAGCTTGAAGCCGTTATTCTGTGGGCAATTGATCGTCACGGGCACACCACCCGCAACCTTCGCCATTTCTGCATAGGAAATCCAGAAGGGTGCTGGGATCAGCACTTCATCGCCCGAATCAATCGTTGCCATAAAGGCGTTGAAGATGCTCTGCTTGCCGCCATTGGTGATCATGATCTCATCAAGCGCGTAGTCGAGGTTATTGTCGCGCTTGAATTTCCGCTGCACCGCTTCCTTCAGCCGCTTGGTGCCATCCTGCGGCGGGTATTTTGTCTCACCCGCGAGTGCCGCCTGATGCGCCGCTTCAATCGCATGCGGCGGGGTCGGGAAATCCGGCTCGCCCGAGGCTAGGCTGACCACCTTGATCCCCTGCGCGGCCAATTCGCGTGCCTTGATCGTCATGATGACGGAAGCTGAGATGGAAACGCGGTTCAAACGTTCTGCAAGGGCGGGCATCGAGAAGCATTCCTATTCAAGAAAGGTTTAGATTACGGCGCTCCTGCGTCTTCGCCAAGACACGCTGGCCGTTCCAGCAAAAGGTCGAAATCCACTTCGCCCGATTGGCCAAAACCTTGCCGCTGCCAGAAGCCCAAGGCAGTGCTTCCCTTCAGCACCTCGATCCTGACGGGCAAGCCGGGGTATCGCCCCGTCACTTCCGCCAGTACCGCCGCCCCAAGCCCGCATCCCTGAAATTCAGGCTGCACGTAAAAGGCGTGAATATGCAGATGATCCGCATGCGGTGCAGCGCCGATGCAGCCGGCGCATTCCCCAGCCACTTCAATCGCCGAAAGCGTCGCGGGCTTGAAAATGGCTCGAAACCGCTCGCGCCGAAGTTCTGGCCTGAAGCGGCCAAGGCGTTCGAGATCCGCGCGCAACACGCGGATGCTCAGGGACAGCAAGGGTTCGAAATCCGCCTCCGCAACGGGGCGCAGGCGGAAGTCAGGCGTCACTTCATTCCCGCGCAGAATTTCTGAATGCGCGTGCAGGCTTCGCGCAGCGCTTCATCTGATGTCGCGTAGGAAATGCGGAAATGCCCCGGGCTCAGGAAGGCCGCGCCATGCACCGTGGCAACGCCGGTTTCTTCGAGCAGCGCGATGGTGAAATCCTCATCGGTTTCAATCTTCTTGCCGCCCGCCGTGGTCTTGCCGATGCAGCCGCGCATATCAGGGAAAACGTAAAACGCGCCTTCCGGCTTGTGGCAGCGCAAGCCAGGCGCCGCATTCAGCATATCCACCACCATATTGCGCCGGCGTTCATAGACCTTGCGCATATCTTCAATGCTGTCCTGCTGCCCGGTCAGCGCTTCCACCGCCGCCGCCTGAGACACGGAAGACGTGTTGGAGGTTGACTGGCTTTGCAGCTTGTCCATCGCCTTGATGAGCGAAAGCGGCGCGCCGGCAAAGCCAATGCGCCACCCGGTCATGGCATAGGCCTTCGAACAGCCATTCATGGTCACCGTGCGGTCTTTTAACCGCGGTTCCACTTCCAGCACCGTCGCCGGCTTGAAGCCGTCATAGGCGAGCTTTTCGTAGATATCATCGGTGAAGACCCAAACATGCGGATGGCGCATCAGCACATCCGTCAGCGCCTTGATCTCGGCCGCGTTATAGGCAGCGCCGGTTGGGTTGCAGGGGTTGTTCAGGATCAGCCACTTGGTCTTGGGCGTGATCGCGGCTTCCAGCT
>JAPLOJ010000188.1 GCA_026400795.1 Alphaproteobacteria bacterium | reverse complement strand
AGCCGTGCGCAGATCGCCTCAAGTTCCGCCATCACGGCGAACATCTCCGCCACACGCTGCGGTTCTGGTCGCGCCACCACCGCGCCCCGGCGCGGGCGTTGTTCCACCAGGCCGGTTGCGACCAGCAGGCGCAAGGCCTCACGTACCGGGGTGCGGGATGCGCCATGGATCAGCGCCAGGCGTTCTTCTTCCAACGTCGTGCCGGGGGGCATTTCGCCGCGCGTAATCGCCTCGGCAAGCGCCGCCGCAATGGCCTCGGCCAGGGTTGGGCGGGTTTCCGGCGCGGCGGGTAGGGCCGAAAGATCAAGCGGCATGGGGCAGAAAATCCATCAAGGACTGTGGGTCTTGGGGGTTCTCTCAGCATGCCGCGTGCCGCGCCACGGCGCCGGGGCTTTCATGCCCCAGCCCCACCCGTCTAAAGAGGCAGAGACAAGAGGAGGCCAAGGGCAGGGCGCAGATGAAGGGCATGGCAGCAGATACGCGGGTGATGACTACGCGCGGCGATAGGCTGGCTGCCAAGCTCGGCCCGGGCATGTTGCTGCTGGCCGTCACCCCGGGCATCGCGCCCTTCCAACGCGTACTCGGCATCCGGCACTTGCCTTATCGCGGGCCGATCATGCGGGTGCTACCCGGCGTGTTCGGGAGTATGGCCCCCCAGGAGGATCTGCTGCTGCTTCCCGATCAGGGTGTGGTTTTCGGCGGCAAGGCCTATCGCATCGGCGATCTGGTGGATGGCATCGCGATAAGGCTGGAAGAGGCCCCGGCCAATTTCAACGCCATTGAAATCTTGCTGGAAGCGCATGCGGCGATCCTGGTGCAGGGGGCGCAGCTTGAAGTAGGCCTGCCGGACCCGGCATCGTCGAGTGGGCTCAAGCGCGTGGCGGTGGATCAGGCCATCACCAATCATCTGGCGCTGGCGTCGGCCGAAATCGCGCTGGAGGAAACCGGGCCGGGCGATCCCTCTGATCCCTCACGTAGACCCTTAGGATAACCCCAACTGTAAACAGAGCCCCATCATGATAAAGGCTGGAAACATGAGCTTGACGCCTCGCCCTTGATGGCGCCCAGCGGGGTGGCTTCGCACTGGTGGTAGCGCCTGATAAGTTGTTCTTCGAAACTACGTAGTCTGGTCCCGGCTCTCTTTTTCCAGTGGTCGGGGCGGAACCAAGCAAAAGAAAATGATGAGGGAGGAAGAATACTCATGATGCACCGCAGAACAGCCCTTGGCCTCGCCCTATCGGCAGGTCTGGCCCCCAGCATCCTCAGCGCGCAGGGCGCCTGGCGCCCCACACGTCCCATCCGGCTGATCGTGGCCGCCGCGCCGGGCGGTTCCAATGATATCGTGGGCCGCATCCTTGCCGAGGCCGCGGGCCAAATCCTCGGCCAGCCCATGATTGTCGAAAACCGCGCCGGCGCCGGTAGCGTCATCGGGTCCGAGGCTGCGGCGCGCGCCCCGGCGGATGGCTATACGCTGCTGATCAATAGCTCGCTCGCGACCTTGCCCGCCATGGTCTCGCGTATGCCTTACAACACCTTGACCGATTTCGAAGGGGTCGCGGTGGCGGGCTTTTCGCCGCATCTTTTGGTGGTCAATCCACGCGTCGAAGCCCGCACGGCGCAGGAATTCGTGGCCCTTCTGCGCGCCCATCCTGGACGCTTCAACTATGCCTCAGCCGGCATTGGCAGCGGTCCGCATATCGCCGGGCTTTTGTTCATGAGCCTGATGAATGTGCAGGTCGAAACGGTGCATTACCGTGGCGGTGGCCCGGGGGTCGCGGCGATGGTCTCGGGCGAGGCGCATTTTGGCACGCCGACCATGGGCGGGCATGCCCGGCGTGGTGTTTGAAGAATTCTTCCCGATTGTCGCACCCAGGGGCACACCGCCGGAAGCCATCGCGACGCTCGGCGCCGCCTTCCGCCAGGCCATCCAGCAAACCGCCGCGCGCCTGAATGAGACAACAGGTGTGACGCCGCGCGCTGGTTTTGAAACCAACGCGCAGGTGATGGCCTTCGTGCGCGAGGGGGTGGAGAAATACACGCGCATTCTGCGCGCTGCCGGCGTTGACCCGGAATAGCGCGGGTTCTTACGCTTAATTGCGTTCAGTCTTCAGGGCGGGTCGCGTCTTTGGTTACAAGGCGGGCCTGCCCTGGCATAAGGCTATGAAACCGGAGACCTCATCATGACCGAAGCTGCAATCATCGGCTGGGCGCATAGCCCCTTTGGCAAGCTTGAAGCCGAACCCGATCTGGAAAGCCTGATCGCCCGCGTCGCACGCGCCGCGATCGAGGATGCCGGGATATCGCCTGCCGAAATTGATGCCGGCTTTGTCGGCATTTTTGGCGAAGGCTTCACGCCGCAGGGCTTCCCGGCCTCGCTTTTGCTGCAAAGCGTGCCGGAAATGCGCTTCCGCCCCATTACGCGCTATGAAAACGCCTGCGCGACGGGCAGTGCCGCCATCCATGGCGCGCGGGATTTCATTGCCGCCGGGCGGGGCCGCTTCGCCCTGGTGGTGGGCGCTGAGAAAATGACCGCGACGCCCGGCCCCAAGATTGGCGAGATTCTGCTGACCGCTTCCTATCGTAAGACTGAATCCGACATTGAAGGCGGCTTTGCCGGCGTGTTCGGTCGCATCGCGGAAGCCTATTTCCAGCGCCATGGCGACCAATCCGACGCACTCGCCACGATCGCGGCCAAGAACCACAAGAATGGCGTGGACAACCCTTGGGCCCAGATGCGCAAGGATTTCGGTTATGAGTTCTGCCGCAATGAAAGCGAGAAAAACCCCTATGTGGCGCGCCCGCTAAAGCGCACCGATTGTTCGCTGGTGTCCGATGGCGCCGCAGCGCTGGTATTGGCCGATACTGAGACGGCGCGCAGCATGGGCAAGGCGGTGCGCTTCCGCGCTGCGGTGCAGGTGAATGAATATCTGCCCATCGCCGCTCGCGATATCATCCGCTTTGACGGCGCGCGCACTGCCTGGCAGCGCGCCTATGAACAGGCCGGCGTTGGCGTGGGCGACCTTTCCTTTGTGGAGACCCATGATTGCTTCACCATCGCCGAGCTTATTGAATATGAGGCGATGGGCTTGGCCGCCGAAGGCAAGGGCGGCAGGGCAGCGCTGGAAGGCTGGACTTCAGCCGGCGGCAAGCTGCCGGTGAACCGTTCTGGCGGGCTGAAGGCCAAGGGCCACCCGATTGGTGCCACGGGGGTTTCCATGCACGTGTTGGCCGCGATGCAGCTTTGCGGTCAGGCTGGTGCCATGCAACTGCCGCGTGCGGATTTGGCGGGGGTCTTCAATATGGGTGGCGCGGCGGTAGCGAATTATGTCTCAATTTTGGAGCGCGCAAGCTGAACAGCGATGATTCGTTCGGGAAATCGCGCCGGAAGCGCTGGCACGATTGATGCAATACTACCCTTGTCTGGTGGCGGGTGATCCCGCCCCTGGCAGCTTAGCCTTCCTCAACCTTGCCTAAGGGCCACCCTGATGGGGTGGCCCTCTTTTTTTGGCAATTTTCTCTCGCATTTTGCAATGCATTTTCATTATGGGGTGGACAAAGCAAGAACATCAACTTATACGTGTATTCGTGCAGATGATGACACTTTCCACTCTTCCTTCACCTCCGTCGCTTATAGCGGACGAAGCCGCCTTGGCCTTCCTGGCCTTCCCTGAGGCGGAACCGTTCTGGAGTGAAGTGCATGAGACCGTGCTTGACCTGGTGCCCGGGCCAATGGGGCAAAGGCGCATGCATTCACGCCCCAAGCGTCGGGCATTGGGGTGGCTTACCCTGATGGATAATCGCCTGACCTTTGATACCAGCCTGCAGATCGGCGCCTTGGGACAGGGCGCGCTTGGCCTGCTAGGCCTTGGGCGCGGTTCCGCCACCCGTTTTAATAGCCTGTCTGACCTGCTGGATAGCAGCCCAAGGCTGGAACCCAATGCCGCCGCCGCCCTGGTGCAGGCCTGCGCCGCCGCCACCTGGGCGCCGATGGAAGATGAGCAGGAAGTTGTCCTGGATGGCGCGCCTGGCCTTGGCTTTGCCATTCGCCACGCTGGCACCGGCACATGGGCGCTTGCTGTCCAAAGTCGCAATAACCTGCCGGGGGGTGGCGGGACGGACGGGATCACGGGGCTGGCTGACTTCGCCATGTTCTCCGCGCGGGTCGCCACGGCACTGGTCAGGCCAGGCCGCCGCCCGGCCCGGATTGCCGTGCATGTGCTTGACCTTGATGGCCTCCGCCACGTGACCAATAACCTTGGCCATGCCGCGCAGGAGGAATTGCTGCGCGCCGCGGCGCGGCGGCTTTCGGGGGCGATTCGCGGCACGGACCTGGTCGCGCGGCTCGCGGGCGATGAATTCGCCATTTTGCAGGCCGATGTCTCCACGGCGTCCCACGCTGAAGCCATGGCCAAACGCCTGACTGCCTTGCTGGGTCACCCCTATATGGTCTCTGGGGAGACAGTGAGCGTGACGCCGCGGCTTGGCTTTGTGCTGGCGCCTGAAGATGGCAATGACGCGCCCTTGCTGCTGCGATGCGCCGGCTTGGCCCGTTCAAGCATTGAGGCTGAAGGCGAAGCCACTGCCCGCTGGTGCCGCTTCAGCCCGGATATGGATGCCCGCGCCAAGGCGCAGAGGAATGCGGAATCCGCGCTGCGTCGCGCCGTTTGCGAACAACAATTTGAACTTCATTATCAACCGCTTATAGCGCTACCCTCAGGACGTTTGACCGGGTTTGAGGCATTGATCCGCTGGCGCCACCCCGAAACTGGGCTGGTGCCGCCCAATGATTTCCTGCCGCTTGCGGAAAAACTAGGCCTGATGGGGCGGATTGGCGATTGGGTGATCCGCGAAGCCTGCCGGACCGCTGCCCGTTGGCCGAACACCTTGTCCGTTGCGGTGAATATCGCCCCCGCACAATTCAAGGATGGTCGCTTGGTGGCAACGCTACGCTCGGCGCTGGCAGAAAGCGGGCTTCAGCCTCAACGGCTTGAACTGGAAGTGACCGAAACGGTGCTGCTGCCCGCGAGCGGCGATGCCCCGACGCAACTGGCCGCCATCCGTGCCCTTGGCTGCCATATCGCCATGGATGATTTCGGCACGGGCTATTCCTCGCTCACGCAGCTGCGCTCCTTTCCCTTTGATCGGCTGAAGGTGGATCGGTCTTTTATCCGCGATTTGCCGGAAAGCGCACAGAGCCTGGCCATTCTGCGCTCCGTCATTGGGCTAGGGCGCAGCCTTGGCATTGCGGTGACGGCGGAAGGGGTGGAGACCGCTGATCAGATGCGGCTTTTGATCTTGGAAGGCTGCAATAGCGCCCAGGGCTATCTGATTGGTAAACCAAAGGAAGCCGCTGCCTATGCCGAGCTGATTGCCAATCCGCCGGAGGAAGGGCTTGGGGTAGCCTGAGGCGGCTTCAGCCCGGCAACAGAATGGTCGCCGCTGCCTGAGCGGCGATGCCTTCTCCGCGGCCAGTAAAACCTAGCCGCTCCGTGGTGGTCGCCTTCACGGAAACCGCTGCTACATCCATCCCGGCCAATTCGGCGATCCGCGCGCGCATGGCATCCGCATGGGGTGCGATTTTCGGCCTTTCGCAGATCAGCGTCACATCCACATGCACCAGCACGCCGCCGCGCGCCGCGACACGCCCTGCCGCATGGCGCAGGAAAGCCGCGCTATCGGCATCCTTCCAGGCTGCTTGAGAAGGCGGGAACCAGCGCCCGATATCGCCTTCCGCCAGCGCCCCATAAATCGCATCACACAGCGCATGCAGCCCGACATCCGCATCTGAATGCCCATCAAGGCCAAGTTCATGTGGCACGGTAATGCCGCACAGGATCAATGGGCGCCCCGCCACCAAGCGGTGCACATCAAAGCCCGTGCCGGTGCGCGGGATCATGCAGGCCATCATCTCAGCTTCCACGCGGGCAAGGTCCTCTGGCCAAGTTATCTTCACATTACGCTCACTGCCCGGGACAATGGCAACCGCCTGCCCGAGCGCTTCCAGCAGGGACGCATCATCCGTGACCGCACCAGCGCGGGCCGCATGGGCCGCGCGCAAAGCTGCAAACCGAAAGGCTTGCGGGGTTTGGGCGCGAAACAGCCCCTCACGCGGCACGGTGGCCTCGATCACCCCGTCCGCCACGCGCTTTAATGTATCGGCCACTGGCTGGGCGGGGATGGCACCGGCCTGGGCCTTAAGCGCCGTGAGTAGGGCAGGGATGGTGCCGCGCGGGATCACAGGCCGAGCGGCGTCATGCACCAGCACATAATCCGGCGCCTCGGTGGCAATCGCCTCAAGCCCGGCGCGCACGCTATCTTCCCGTGTCGCGCCACCAGCCACCACCGGCAGGCAGGGCAGGCCTTCCAGCAGGCTGGCGACAAAAGCTTCCTCACCAGCCGGGGCCACGGGTTGCAGGGTCGCCACCAGCCCCTCGGCCAAAAGCGCCTCGGCCGCATGGCGCAGCACCGGGCGGCCGAGCAAAGGCAGGAATTGCTTGGGCCGCGCCGCGCCAAAGCGGCTGCCATGCCCGGCTGAGAGGAGAAGTGCGACGATTTTCATCCTGCAATTCTAATCCGGAACGCCCCCACCCGAAAACACCCCGCAGGTAGGCATCGGACAATAAGCCTGCCCAGTCGCGCGGCATGAATCCTGCGAAGCAGGCAGAATGAGATTGTCTATTGAGGGGTTTTCAGGTACTTTGCACAAATTAAATGCAAAATTGGTGCGTGCGGCATGAATCTGCCTCTTCTGAAGCCGATTGACCTCGGCGGCTTGGCCATTTCGGCGCCTGTCATCCTGGCCCCGATGTCCGGTGTGACTGACCAACCCTTCCGGCGGCTGGCGCGGTCTCTTGGCACGCCGATGGTGGTGTCTGAGATGATCGCCTCTCAGGCCATGGTGCGGGAGAATCGCCAGACTCTGAAAATGGCGGAATTGGATGGGTTTGGCGGCCCCGCTTCCGTGCAATTGGCCGGCTGCGACCCGACAACCATGGCCGAAGCCGCCAAGCTGGTCGTGGATCGTGGCGCCGCCGTGGTGGATATCAATTTCGGCTGCCCAGTCAAAAAAGTGGCGCTGGGCCAAAGCGCCGGCAGCGCCCTGATGCGCGATGAAATCGCCGCCGCGCGCATTCTGGAAGCAATGGTGAAGGCCGTGCCGGTGCCGGTCACACTCAAGATGCGCATGGGCTGGGACCATAACAGCCTTAATGCCCCCAACCTGGCCCGCATCGCGGAAGCCTGCGGCATTCGCATGGTCACCATCCATGGCCGCACGCGCCAGCAATTCTACACCGGCCAGGCCGATTGGGCCTTCATTCGTCGCGTGAAGGAAGCGGTACAAATACCTGTTATTGCAAATGGCGATATCTTATCCATCGAGGATGCCTAGGAAGCTTTGCGCCAATCTTGTGCCGATGGCGTCATGATCGGGCGCGGCGCCTATGGCCGGCCTTGGCTGCTCGGCCAGATCGCTGCCCATCTGATGCATGGCATTCGCGCCGAGGAACCCGCCCTTGCCGAGCAAAAGCGCATCCTGCTGGAGCATTACGCGCTCATGCTGGAACACCACGGCACGGAGCCCGGCATCCGGATCGCGCGTAAGCATGTCGCCTGGTATTCCAAGGGCTTGCCGAGTTCGGCTGAGTTTCGTGTGGCGGTTAATCACGCGACCTCGGCGGACGCGGTTCATGCCCTGATTGATGCCTTTTTCGACCCGCTGATCGAACAAGGTGTCACCGCCATGCGCGATGCCTTCCGTGAAGCCGGGGAAGGGCGGATCGCCGCATGAATGCGCGCGCAAGCCTTGCGGGTACCAGCCGCAGCACGCCGCGTCTGGATAGCGCCATGGTGCTGGCCGCCTTGCCTGTGCCGGCGGTGGTCGTGAATGCCGAGAATCGCTTCACCTTCGCCAATGGCGCTGCCGAGCAATTCTTCAAGTTTTCCAGCGGCGCGCTGTGTCAAATGAAACTCAGCGATATCCTTCCCCCCGATAACCGCGTCTTTGCCGTGTTGGCGCAAATCCGGCGGTTTGATTCACCCGTTTCCGATTACGACCTGGTGCTGGAAAGCCCACGCATCAATCGCCGGGGCGTCTCCGTCCATGGCGCGCCTTTGCATGAAATTGAAGGCTCTGTGGTGCTCACCTTGCAGGATGGGTCAACGGCGCAAATGCTCGACCGGCAGCTCAGTTTCCGCGGCGCGGCGCGTGGTGCCTCTGCCATGGCGGCAATGCTGGCGCATGAGGTGAAGAACCCGCTTTCAGGCATTCGCGGCGCCGCGCAATTGCTGGAACAGAATGCACCGGAAGCGGATAAGGAACTCTGCCTTCTCATTCAGGATGAGGTGGACCGTATTCGCGGCCTGGTGGATCGCTTTGACATCTTCTCTGACCGGCCGGTGGAATTGGGCCCGGTCAATATCCATCAGGTGCTGGATCATGTGCGGCGGATTGCGCAAACCGGTTTCGCCGCGCATCTCAAATTCTCTGAGGAATATGACCCTTCGCTGCCGCCCGTTTGGGGCAATCGCGACATATTGGTCCAGATCATCTTGAACCTGGTGAAAAACGCCGCCGAGGCAGTGGACCCGATGCATGGTGAGATCGTGCTCTCCACAGCCTATCAGCATGGTGTGCGCATCGCGGTGCCGACCTCGACCGAAAGGGTACATCTGCCGCTGCTGGTAACGGTGCGCGACAATGGGCCGGGCATTCCCGAAGAAGTGCAGGCAACGCTGTTTGAACCCTTCATTTCCACCAAGCGGGGCGGGCAGGGGCTTGGCCTCGCGCTGGTCGCGAAGCTGGTGACTGATCTTGGCGGGCTGATCGAATGCGAAAGCCGCCCAGGCCGAACACAATTCAGACTATCCATGCCGGTGCCCCCAGCCGGTTGGCAGGAGAGCGCCTTATGAATGAATCCCGCACCATCCTGATTGCCGATGATGATCGCGCTATCCGTACCGTCTTGAGCCAGGCGCTGGGACGCGCCGGGTATCAGGTACGCGCTACATCCTCGGCTGCCACACTCTGGCGCTGGGTGGAGGATGGGGAAGGGGACCTGGTTATCACCGATGTGATCATGCCGGATGAAAACGGGCTTGATCTTGTACCGCGCATTCGCCGCGTGCGCCCTGAGATGCGCGTAATTGTCATGAGCGCACAATCAACCTTCGCGACAGCCATCAAGGCAACTCAACGCGGCGCTTTCGAATATTTGCCCAAGCCCTTCGATTTGAACGATTTGAAGGAAGTTTTGAGCACGGTGGAGCGCGCCTTGGCCGCGCCCCCTGATGCGCCCCCGCCCGAAGATGGGGATGGCGAAAAACTACCCTTGATTGGCCGTTCTGCCGCCATGCAGGAAATCTATCGCACGGTGGCGCGCCTCACCACCACGGACCTGACGGTGATGGTCACCGGGGAAAGCGGCACGGGGAAGGAATTGATCGCTCGCGCTTTGCATGATTACGGTAAGCGCCGCACGGGGCCGTTTGTGGCCATTAATATGGCAGCCATTCCGCGTGAATTGATCGAAGCCGAGCTTTTCGGCCATGAACGCGGCGCCTTCACTGGCGCGCTCAATCGCGGCATTGGCCGGTTTGAGCAGGCCGCCGGCGGCACGCTGTTCCTGGATGAAATCGGCGATATGCCGCCGGAAGCGCAGACCCGCTTGCTCCGCGTTTTGCAGGAGGGCGAATTTACCACGGTGGGCGGGCGTCAGCCCATCAAGGCCAATGTGCGAATCGTGGCCGCGACGCACCGCGATTTGCGCCACCAAATCCGCCAAGGGCTGTTCCGCGAAGACCTTTTCTATCGCCTGAATGTTGTGCCGATCCGCCTGCCGCCTTTGCGTGAAAGACTGGAAGATATCCCCTTGCTCGCGCGGCATTTCCTGGATCGCGCCCGCGCGTCTGGCCTGCCTTCCAAGCAATTGGCGCCGGAGGCTCTGGAAGCGCTGAAGGCTCATGCCTGGCCCGGCAATGCGCGCGAATTGGAAAACCTGATGCGCCGCATGGCGGCACTTTATCCGCAGGAAGTGATCGGCGCCGATGCTGTGGCGGCGGAATTGGCCGAAGCCGCGCCAGTCGCCGGCCCTGATGGCCAGGCCGCGCCCATGACCCTGGAACAGGCGGTGGAACGCCATTTGGCCAGCTTCATGTCCGCCCATAAGGATGGCATGCCGGTCAAGGAATTATACGACCGGGTACTCGCCGAGGTTGAACGCCCCTTGCTCCGCATGGCATTGAGCGCGACAAGAGGCAATCAGATCAAGGCGGCGGCTATGCTCGGGCTCAATCGGAATACGCTGCGGAAGAAGCTGCGGGAATTGGAACTTCCCGTGGTGCGCGGCGCGTGATGATCCGGCACCGCCGCATGACCTGACCATGCCCGCCGAGGGCCTGGCCACGCCGCTGCCTCCCCAGGGGCATGAGGCGCCGCGCCCGCCGGGTTTTTTCAGCAGGCTCGGGGATATCGTCACCGGCCGCGTTTTCACGATCTGTCTGGCCATTTTGGCGCTGCTGGTGGGGCTGGCGACTTTTGCCGCGCTTTCGGGCGGTACGCCTATGGGCCCCACAGGCGCGGGGCAATTGGCCGGGGTGATCCTGGCTAATTTCGCGTTTTTGCTGTTGCTGGTTGCCTCACTCGCGGCGCGTCTGACGCGCATGTGGCTGGAACGCCGGCGCGGTGCGGCGGGATCGCGGCTGCATGTGCGGCTTGTGCTGCTGTTCGGCGTGGTGGCCGCAGTGCCAGCGCTGCTGGTCGCGGGATTCGCCGCGCTGTTCTTCAACCTTGGCATTCAAGCCTGGTTCAGTGACCGCGTGCGCGACACGCTGGAGGCATCCTTGGTCGCCTCCCGCGGGTATCTCGATGAGCATCGCAATACGATCCGCGCTGATATCCTTTCCATGGCGAATGACCTTAATCGCGCGGCGCAGGTGCTGCTGCCGGATAATGGCGTTGCCTTCGCCCGGCTGCTTGCCACCCATACCGCGTTGCGCGGCCTGACCAGTTCCATCATTTTTGAACCCGTGCTCGGCCAGGTGGTGGCGAATGCGGGCTTGGGCATATCGAACCTCGTGGATTTGCCACCGGCCTGGGCGCTGGAGGCGGTCCGCTCTGGCGAGGTGGTGGTGGTGCCGAGTGAGGCCGAGGAAGGGCGCGTGCGCGCCATGGTGCAATTGAATATCCCGCCCGGGCTCGTGCTGCTGATCACAAGGCCGCTTGATCCCTCAGTGCTTGGGCATATGCGGCGGACCGAGATTTCCTTCAATGAATACAATCAGCTCGACCGTAATCGCGAAAGCCTGCAAATCACCTTCTTCCTGATTTTCGCAATCGCAACCTTGCTCGTGCTGCTGGCCGCCGTGCTGATCGGGCTGCTGATGGCCAACCGCATCGCGCGGCCAATTTCGCGCCTGATTCTGGCGGCTGAACGCGTGCGCGGTGGCGATCTGGCGACCAGGGTGGAGGAAGGGGAGGCGGATGATGAAATCGCGCGCCTCGCACGGTCTTTTAATCGCATGACCAGCCAGCTTGGCGCGCAGCGCACCGAATTGATGAATGCCTATAGCCTGATTGATGAACGCCGGCGCTTTACTGAAAGCGTCTTGTCCGGCGTTTCCGCGGGCGTTGTGGGGCTTGATAGTGAAGGGCGCGTGACGTTGCCCAATCGTTCGGCCAGCACGCTGCTTGGCGTTGATCTGGATGCGGCGATCGGGCTTTCCTTTGCACGCATCGCGCCTGAATTCGCGGAATTGCTTGAAGCGGCTGCCGCCAATCCGGATCGGCCACGGGTTGCCGAAATTTTGATTGGCCCCGCCACTGCGCGCCGCACCTTATTGGCGCGGATTGGGGCCGAAACGCTCAGCGGGCGCGTGGCGGGCTTCGTACTGACCTTTGATGACATTACCGAATTGCAATCCGCCCAGCGCAAGGCGGCCTGGGCGGATGTGGCGCGGCGCATTGCGCATGAAATCAAGAACCCGCTGACCCCCATTCAGCTTTCCGCTGAAAGACTGAAGCGGCGCTATCTGCGCCAGATCACGGATGACCCCGAAACTTTCCGCCAATGCACGGACACCATTGTGCGCCAGGTGGAAGATATCGGCCGCATGGTGGATGAATTCTCGGCCTTTGCGCGCATGCCGCAGCCGGTGATCAAGCCTGAGGACGCGAATAGGCTGATGTTGGAAGCACTTGTGTTGCAACGCAATGCGCATCCCGACATCGCTTACGAAAACCATCCAGGGCCGGATGGGCTGAAACTCCCCTGTGATCGGCGCCTGATCGGGCAGGCGCTGACCAACCTGTTGCAGAATGCCGCAGATGCCATTGCCATGCGGGAAGGGGATGAGGCCGGGCGGATTGAAACGCGCATCCAGGTGGAAGGCGCCACACTGTCCTTCCAGGTGACCGATAATGGCATTGGCCTGCCCCGCGAAGAGGCGCGCGAAAGACTGACCGAGCCCTATGTGACGCATAAACCCAAGGGTACCGGGCTTGGCCTTGCCATTGTGAAAAAGATCATGGAAGACCATGGTGGTTCCATCAGCCTGGAAGACCGGCCAGAGGGTCCCGGCACCCGTGCGGTGCTGGTCTTGCCGCTTGGCGAGTCTCCCTGGCAATCTAGCGAACCAGCCGCAAAAGCGGCGCAAGCAGCAAATTGAGGGGCAGCAAGGTCGCGCATGGCGCATGAGATTCTGATCGTTGACGATGAACCCGATATCAGGACGCTGCTTGAAGGCATCCTGAGCGATGAGGGATTCGAAACACGTCAGGCCCATGATGCCGATTCCGCGCTGGCCGCCTTTCGCGCGCGCCGGCCTTCCCTGGTGATTCTGGATATCTGGTTGCAGAATTCGCGCCTGGATGGGCTTGGCATTCTGGCCGCGATGAATGCGGAAGAACCGCAAGTGCCGGTGGTGATGATCTCAGGCCATGGCACGATTGAAACTGCGGTGCTGGCGATCCAGCAGGGCGCTTATGATTTCATCGAAAAGCCCTTCAAATCGGATCGGCTGCTGCTGGTGCTGGCGCGGGCCTTGGAAGCTGCGCGGCTCAGGCGAGAGATTAGCGACCTCAGGCTGCGCGCGGGGCCAGAGACAGAATTGCTTGGGCGGTCTGCCGGTATTCAGCAGCTGCGCAGCGCCATTGAGAAAGTGGCGCCGACGGGTTCGCGCGTGCTGCTGACCGGGCCGGCCGGGGCGGGCAAGGAAGTGGCGGCGCGCAGTATCCATGCGCAATCGCGCCGCGCGGATGGGCCTTTCGTTGTGCTGAACTGCGCCATTCTGAACCCTGGGCGTTTTGAGGAAGAGTTGTTTGGCGTGGAACCGGGCTCTGACCCACAATCACAGGCGCGGCGCACAGGCGTGCTGGAACGCGCCCATGGCGGGACGCTGTTGCTTGATGAAGTGGCCGATATGCCGATGGAAACCCAGGGCAAGATCGTACGCGCGCTTCAGGAACAAGGGTTTGAACGTGTGGGCGGCGGCACGCGCGTGAAGGTGGATGTGCGCGTGATTGCCACCACCAATCGTGATCTTACCACTGAGATCGCCGCCGGACGGTTCCGCGAAGATTTATTCTATCGCCTGGCCGTAGTGCCGATCCGCGTGCCGCCGCTCAAGGAAAGGCGGGAAGACGTGCCGCTTTTCGCGCGCCACTTCATCGCCCGCGCCATCGAGACCACGGGCATGGCGCCGCGAGAATTGTCGGAAGATACACTCGCCGCCATGCAGGCCTATGATTGGCCGGGCAATGTGCGCGAATTGCGCAATCTGATGGATTGGCTGCTGATCATGGCGCCGGGCGAAAGCCGGGAAGCGATCCGCCCCGATATGCTGCCGCCGCAAATCGGCGCCGCCGCGCCCGCCGTGCTGACGCTTGATCGCGGGTCTGAGATCATGACCCTGCCGCTACGCGAAGCGCGGGAAGTGTTCGAACGCCAATATCTGGAAGCGCAATTGCTGCGCTTTGGCGGCAATATCAGCCGCACCGCAAATTTTGTCGGCATGGAAAGAAGTGCCTTGCATCGCAAGCTGAAATTCTTGGGCGTGCAGGCGGAAGATCGCGCGCCCCCAACCCCCATTGCCTGAGGTAGTCCCATGTCACGCATCGCCTATGTGAATGGCAGCTATGTGCCGCAACCCGATGCGTCGGTGAATATCGAAGATCGCGGCTATCAATTCGGCGATGGCATTTATGAGGTGGTGCATCTGTTCAATGGCCGCTTCATTGATGAGGATTTGCACCTGGCGCGCTTGGAACGCTCCTTGCGCGAAATCCAACTTCCCATGCCGATGCCGCGCGCGTCACTTCGGATGGTGCTGCGGGAAGTCGCCAGGCGCAATCGCGTGACCGAGGGCCTGCTTTATATGCAAGTCACTCGCGGCGTTGCGCGGCGGGATCATGCCTTCCCAAGCAAGCCCATTGCACCCGCTTTGGTGGTGACGGTGAAGCGCATCGCACCTTATCCGACCAATGTGGATCGCTGGGGGGCCGCGGCGATTACCATGCCCGACCTCCGCTGGGCGCGCTGCGATATCAAAACTGTCAATCTGCTGCCGAATTGCCTGGCGCGTCAGGCGGCGCGCGAAAAGGGCGCCATTGAAGCGGTGCTGTTTGATGAAGCGACCGGCATGGTGACCGAAGGGGCGGCGACCAGCTTCTGGATTGTGGATGAGGCCGGCACCATCCGCACCCGCCCCTTGAGTGATGCCATCCTGCCCGGCTGCACCCGTGCCGCGCTGATGGCGGAATTGCAGGATGCCGGCATTGCCTTTGAAGAACGCGAATTTTCCATGGAAGAACTCCGCCATGCGCGGGAGGCTTTCATCACCTCCGCCACGTCCTTCGTGAAGCCCATCACCAAGATTGATGATGCGCCGGTGGGAGATGGGCAGGTCGGCCCCGTGGTGCGCAAACTGTTTGAGATTTTCGCGCGCCATGTGAAGGGGGCGATGCGCAACGCGGCATGAAACACGCCCCACGCGCCATTCTGTTTGATTGGGACAACACGCTGGTTGATGGCTGGGCCGCCATTGAGGCCGGGCTGAATGCTGCCTTCCGCGCCTTTGACATGCCGCTTTGGGATCGGACGCAGGTGCTGGCCAATGTGCGGCGTGCTTTGCGCGAAAGTTTCCCGGAATTGTTTGGCGCAGAATGGGAAAGGGCGCGCGATATCTTCTACGCCGAAGTGCGCGCCTGCCATTTGCAGGTCTTGCGGCCCATGCCGGGCGCGGCTGCGGCGCTGCAAGCCGGGGCAGGGCGCCTGCCCATGGGCGTGGTCTCCAACAAGCAAGGGCCATTGCTACGTGCCGAAGCCGCGCATCTTGGCTGGGAACAGCATTTTGGCCCGTTGATTGGCGCGGGCGATGCAAGCGCCGACAAACCCAACCCAGCGCCTATTTTCATGGCGCTGGAATCGCTCGGCCTCAGCCCCGCGCCGGATATCTGGTATGTTGGTGATACCGCGCTGGATATGCAGGCAGCGCGCGCCGCTGGTGTGCGCGCGGTGCTGATGGGCAATGCAGCGCATGATGGCGGCATTGCCGCAACCGGGGCCGATCAGGTTTTTGACAATTGTCATGCACTTGCAGTTGCAGTTTCGTCACTTGTCAAACCAGCCTGACATGTCAAACTACTTCTTGCCGGCGGCCGGATATGGTTTTCGCCGGTCCGTGTCTGGTCGGTGACCAGCAAAAAGAAGGACCGGTCCAATGGCCGCTGAAAAGTCCCAGAATGTGCAGGATGTTTTCCTGAATCACGTTCGCAAATCCAAAACGCCGGTTACGGTATTCCTGGTGAATGGCGTGAAGTTGCAGGGCATCATTACCTGGTTTGACAATTTCTCGGTGCTACTGCGCCGCGATGGCCATACGCAGCTTGTCTATAAGCATGCGATCAGCACTGTCATGCCGGGTGCGCCGATTTCGCTGTTTGATGGCGTGCCGGCGGCCCCAGGTGCCGCGGCCCCTGGTTCGGAAACGCGACTCACCTTGCAGCGTGAGGTGATTTCTGACGGCGGAGAGTGAGGCGGGCGTCGGGCGCCCCACCCGCGCCGCCGTTATCCTTCCCTTCGAGAAGCCCACGCGCAGCGCTATTGGCGATGTGGGTGGGAAGCGCGCAGCCGAAGCGAGGCTGGCGGAGGCGATAGGGCTTGCCGCGTCTATTGGCGTGACCATTGTGCATTCCGCGATCTATCCGCTCCGCGAAAGGCGACCTTCCACCCTGATGGGCGAAGGCCAGGTGGAGATGGAGAAAAAAGCGCTGCATGACCAGCAGGTAGGCGTGGTGATTGTGGATGCCGCGCTCAGCCCCGTGCAGCAGCGTAATCTGGAACGCGCTTGGGGCTGCAAGGTGATTGATCGCACCGGGCTGATCCTGGAGATTTTCGGCGAAAGGGCCCGCACGCGCGAAGGCAGCTTGCAGGTTGAATTGGCGCATCTGGAATATCAGCGCACGCGGCTGGTGCGGTCCTGGACGCACCTTGAACGCCAGCGCGGCGGCTTCGGCTTTTTGGGCGGCCCAGGGGAAAGCCAGATCGAAATTGACCGGCGGCTGATCGGGGATCGCATTGTGCGGCTCAAGCGCGAATTGGATCAGGTGCGGCGGACGCGTGGCCTGCATCGCCGCGCGCGGGAACGCGTGCCTTATCCGGTAGTGGCGCTGGTGGGCTACACCAATGCCGGCAAGTCAACGCTGTTCAATGCGCTGACGGGGGCAGGGGTTTATGCGCAGGATCAGTTATTCGCGACCCTTGATCCCACCATGCGCGCCATAAAACTGCCATCGGGGCGCAATGTGATCCTGTCCGACACGGTTGGCTTCATTTCCGACCTGCCGACGCAATTGGTGGAAGCCTTCCGCGCCACTTTGGAAGAAGTCGCCGCCGCCGATCTGATTTTGCATGTGCGCGACATCGCCCACCCGGATAGCGCCGCGCAGCGATCTGATGTGCTGGGCGTTTTGGAAGCCATGGCGGATGGCGCGGATGCGACATTGGATGAGGCTTGGCCGGACCGCGTGGTGGAAGTGCTGAACAAGGCCGATCTTTTGGGCGGGATTGATGCCGTGGAACGCCGCAGCCCCGATGCGGTGGCGGTCTCGGCGCTGACCGGGGAGGGGCTGCCCGCCTTGCGCGCCGCGATTGATGCGCGGCTTTCGGCGCAGCTTGTGGTGATGGACGTGGCGCTGCCGCCTTCTGATGGTGCCGCCATCGCCTGGCTGCATGCCCATGGCGAGGTGCTGGAACGCCAGGATACTGATGACGCGGTGCGACTAAAGGTGCGGCTTTCGCAAATGGATCGGGCGCGGTTTGAAAGCAGGGGCCAGAAATGAGCATTTCAGCTTCGCAGGCCGCCGATCTGGCCTTCCTGTTGCGTGAGGCATCGCGGGCGGAAATCCTGCCGCGCTTTCGGCGTTTGGGCGCGGATGCGGTGCGGAGCAAAACCGGTCCGCTTGATCTGGTGACCGATGCGGATGAGGCCGCCGAGCGCGTGATCACCGCCGGGCTTGAAAAGCTTTTCCCCGGCTGTGTGGTGGTGGGGGAGGAAGCGACCGCTTCTGATCCTTCCTTGCTCGGCCGGCTAGCGGATGCGGAGCTTGCCTTTGTGGTGGACCCGGTGGATGGCACAGCGAATTTCGCCGCCGGCGTACCGCTATTTGGCTGCATGGCGGCGGCGATCCGGCGGGGTGAGATCGTAGGCGCCTGGATCCATGACCCGCTGGGTGATGACACGGCGATAGCCTTGCGCGGGCAGGGGGCTTGGCTCGCGGATGGGGAAGGGCGCCGCTTCACCGATTTGCGCGTGGCCGCGCCCGCCGCGCCGGGCGATATGGTGGCGGCGATTTCCTGGGGTTTTATGCCGGAGCCCCTGAAGACCCGCGTGACCAGCCGGCTGCCGCGCCTGGCGGCCACGGTTTCCTATCGCTGCGCCGCGCATGAATATCGGCTGGCCGCGGGCGGGCATGCGCATCTACTTGTCTATAACAAGCTGATGCCCTGGGACCATGCGCCTGGTTGGTTGCTGCACCGTGAAGCGGGCGGCCATTCCGCGCGCTTCGATGGCAGCGATTACGGCCCGCATCTGACCAGCGGCGGGCTGATCTGCGCCCCTGATCGCGCCAGTTGGGAAGCCGCTCAGGAGGCACTTTTCACCCCATGAGTGGCGCCGATGAGGATGAGGAGGCCGGCCCGCCCGGCCTGCCCCCCGGCACGCCCTTTTACATGACCCCCGCCGGGGCTGCCGCCTTGCGCGCCGAGGTGAAGCGGCTGTGGGAAGAAGAACGCCCGAAGGTGGTGGAGATTGTGTCCTGGGCGGCAGCGCTTGGCGACCGGTCGGAGAATGCGGATTACCAATATGGCAAGCGCCGGCTGCGTGAAATTGACCGGCGCGTGCGCTTCCTGACCAAGCGGCTTGAGAAGG
>JAPLOJ010000087.1 GCA_026400795.1 Alphaproteobacteria bacterium | reverse complement strand
CGCCGCACCTGTCAGCGCCACGCATAGCAATTCGACAATTAGCGCGAGCAAGGCGCCATTGGTGCCGCCCATGGCGAGCATGGCGCCCGATAGCGCGGCCTTGGCATCAGTGGTGGGGCGGCCTTCGGCATCCACCGCCCAGCCTTCCGGAATGGGGCGGCCTTCCTTTGCGGCGACCATGATCCTGCCGCGCGCTACCTCGGACAGCGCCATGTCAATGACCAGCGGCGGCGCGGCGCGGCGCGGAAAGGCGGCGGCGATGGGGTTGGTGCCCATCAGCGGGCGCCGCCCGCCCGGCACCGGCATGGCGGCCGGGGAATTGGTGAAGGCCAGCGCCACCAGCCCTTGTTCCGCAAGGCGCCTCACCGGCAGGCCCATGGCGCCGGAATGGTGGCTATTGGTGACGCCCACAAAGGCAATGCCATGCCCGCGCGCGCGCCAGGCCGCTTCCTGTTCCGCCAGGGCAAGTGCGGGGTAAGCCAGCCCATGCCCGGCATCAATCAGCGCAGCACCACCACGTTCATTGATGATGCGCGGTGTCGCCTTCCCATCCGCGCGACCATTGCGGAGGAAGGCCGCATATTGCGCCACGCGCGACAGCCCATGCCCCGCCTGCCCGGCAGCCTCGGCGGCGACCAGCGCGGCAGCGGTGCGCTTGGCCATCTCAGGCCCAGCGCCAGAGGCAGCGAGCGCCGCCGTGACAAGTTTTTCAGCCTCAATCAGGGAAAGTCGCATCAATCCGCCTTCAATTTTGCTTCCTGCACCAGCCTGGCCCAGCGGTCAGTCTCGGCGTTGATATAGGCCGCGCTGCGTGCCCTGTCCCAGGCTTCCACCGTAGATCCGCCGTCGCGGGCGCGGCGGGAGACTTCGGGGTCGCGGATCGCGGCTAGGGTATCGGCTTCAAGCTTGGCCAGGATGGGGGCGGGCACCGCGGCATTGGTCATCATCGCGGTCCAATTGGTCATTTCAAGTTCGGGCGACCCCGCTTCGCGCACGGTGGGCACTTCCGGCACCAGGGGATGGCGGGCGGCAGAGGTAATGGCAAGGGGGCGCAGCCGCCCGCCCTGAATCTGCGCCATGCATTCCGGCAGGTTGGAGACCATGAAATCCAGATTCCCCGCCGCGAGATCCGTGACGGATGGCGCGCCGCCACGATAGGGCACATGGGTAATCCGGTCCCCCGCGCCCGAAACCCGCCGCACCAATTCCAGCCCCAGATGCGGGGGAGAGCCATTGCCCGATGAACCGGCATTCAGATTACGTTCCCGCGCTTGCGTCAGCAGATCGGCCAGGCTGCGGGCTGGGTTGCGTTCCGCATTCACCACCACGACAAGCGGCAGCGACCCAAGGACGGAAATCGCCGTGAAATCCTGGCGGAAATTGAAGGGTGCGGCGGGAAACAGCGACGCATTCACCGCATGCGTCATGGTGATGGCGAGCAGCGTATAGCCATCGGCAGTGCTTTTCGCCGCCGCATCGGCGCCGATCAGCGCATTGCCGCCGGCGCGGTTTTCGATGATCACGGGCTTGCCCCAAATCTCCGAAAGCTTCTGGCCCACCAGCCGCGCCATGATGTCGGTCAGCCCACCGCCGCGTGACACCTGTCGAGAAAATCCGCGAATGGCATGAAGAACTCACCGCCTGGCGGCGTGACTTCCATGCCCATCCTGAATTGGGGTTTGAGGAAGTGCGGACCAGCGCGCTGGTGGCCGAACGCCTCGCCTCCTGGGGGATTGAGGTGCATCGCGGCATTGGCAAGACCGGCATTGTGGGCGTGCTGCGGAACGGGAACGGCCAAGGCCGGCTTGGGCTGCGCGCCGATATGGATGCGCTGCCCATGCCGGAAGCCAATGGCTTCGCGCATAAATCCGGCATCGAGGGCAAGATGCATGGCTGCGGGCATGATGGGCATACCACCATGCTGTTGGCCACCGCGCGTTATCTGGCCGAGACGCGCAATTTCGACGGCACGGTGCATTTCATTTTCCAGCCGGCAGAAGAAGGCCGCGGCGGCGCTCAGGCGATGCTGGCCGATGGGCTGTTCGATCGTTTCCCTTGCGACACGGTCTATGGGCTGCATAACCGCCCCGGCCTGCCGGTTGGGCAATTCGCCATCCGCCCCGGCCCGATCATGGCGGGCGCGCTGTTCTTCGACATCCTGATCCAGGGCAAGGGCGGCCATGGCGCGCGCCCCGAACAGACGATTGACCCCGTTGTGGTGGGCGCGCAAATCGTGACGGCCTTGCAAAGCGTGGTCGCGCGCAATGTGCCCGCGCTGGATAGCGCCGTGCTGAGCGTGACCGGCTTCAATGCCGGGCAGGCCTACAACGTTATCCCTGACCAAGTGACGCTGAAGGGCACAGTGCGCGCCTTCAAGATGGAGATGATGCGGCTGGTCGAAGACCGGATGCGCGCCGTGGTGCAGGGCACGGCGGCGGCCTTTGGTGCGACCGCCGAGATCACCTTCCAGGAAATCGCCGCCCCCACCATCAATGCGCCGGAGGAAGCCACCGCGCTTGGTGATGCGGCGGCGTCCTTGGTTGGTGAAACAGCCGTGGAGCGCAACCGCACGCCCGTGATGGGGAGTGAGGATTTCGCCTACATGCTGCTGCAACGGCCTGGCGCTTACATCCATGTCGGCAATGGCACCGGCGATGCGGGCGGCTGCGATGTGCATAACCCGCATTATGATTTCAACGACGAAGCCATCCCCTATGGCGGCGGCGTGATGGCAGCGCTGGTGGAACAAAAGCTCGCGCGGGTGAAGTGAGGCGCGGAGTATTTTCAAGCCAAGTGGGAACCACTTGGCGACTCGGAAAATGCGACCAAACACAGGTTTAATGGACTAGCGCCACACCCATCCCGTGCTGGAAAATCGCGGCCGCGGCCAGCGCGTAATCCGGTGCGGCGCCAATCTGTGTGCCATCCGCCGCGTGGATCGCGACCGAGCGCTGATTATTCACCATCACTGGGCGCAGATAGGCGATGCGGTTCGTGCCGTAGCGCGCCCAATCCAGCGGTGAAAGCTGGCGCAAATCCGGCTCCGTCAGGATGATGTCCTGTTCGGTTTCGGTTTCGTTGTCGAATTCTTCCTGGTTACTCATGATCTTGTCCTTTGCACGCCCTTGAAGGCTCGCGCGTTTCTGCCGCCCCGGGATGGGCACGGCGGGTGGGGCGTTCAGCCCCCTTCGGGGCGCCCTTCCACGATGGTGGCGGCGCCGTTGGTTTTGGTGTCAATCCGGATGGTCTTCACGCGCACTTCCGGCAGCGGTCGCTTCAAGTCCACATGCAGCAAGCCGTTATCGAGCCACGCACCTTCCACATCTATGCCCTCGGCCAGCACAAAGGCGCGCTGGAATTGGCGGGCTGCGATGCCGCGATGCAGGAAAATCCGGCCTTCCGAATCATCCTTCTGCCGCCCGCGAATCACTAGCTGATTGTCTTCCTGCGTGAT
>JAPLOJ010000161.1 GCA_026400795.1 Alphaproteobacteria bacterium | reverse complement strand
CCGGTTGCCATGGGCTATGTCGCGCGCCCCTTTGCCGAAGACGGCACTGCCCTTGATTTGATGGTGCGTGGCAAGGCGGTTCCCGCCCGTGTCGCGCCCATGCCCTTTACCCCCCATCGTTACGCTCGCTGAAAGGCCCTGTCCCATGTCCGAAATGCGCTTTTCCAAAGACCATGAATGGATCCGCACCGATGGCGATGGCGCGACCATTGGCATTACTGATCACGCGCAGAATGCGCTGGGCGATGTGGTGTTTGTGGATTTGCCCGAACTGGGCCGCGTGGTCGCGGCTGGTGAGGCCTGCGCCGTGGTGGAAAGCGTGAAGGCCGCTTCCGATGTTTATGCACCGATTGCGGGCAAGATCATTGAAGTGAATGCGGCGCTGTCCGATGACCCTGGCCTGGTCAATCGTGAACCGATGCAAGGTGGTTGGTTCTTCCGCATTGAGCCCGCTGATGCTGGCGAAATCACCGCTCTGCTGGATGAAGGCGCTTATCATTCCTTTGTGGATAGTCTGGCATGAGCGCCGCTGAACTGATTGCGCTGGAAGCGCATTACGCTTTCGATCGGCGCCATATCGGGCCATCGGAAGCCGAGATTGCGGAAATGCTGAAGGTGGTCGGCGCGGGCAGCCTTGAGGAACTTGCCGCACGCACCGTGCCGGCCGCGATCCTGGAAGCGGATCTTTCCGCCCTGCCGCCGGCAGTGAGCGAGGCTGAGGCGATTGCCGAATTGCGCGCCTTGGCCGAGCAGAACGGCGCCGATGTCAAATCCCTGATCGGGCTTGGCTATCATGGCACGCTGACGCCGCCGGTGATCCTGCGGAACATCCTGGAAAATCCTGGCTGGTACACGGCCTATACGCCTTATCAGGCGGAAATTGCGCAGGGCCGGCTGGAAGCCTTGGTGAATTTCCAGACCATGGTGACGGATTTAACCGGGCTGCCGGTTGCGAATGCGTCGCTATTGGATGAGGCGACCGCGGTGGCGGAAGCCATGGCGCTGGCCCATGCCGCAACGCGGGGCAAGAGCAATGTGATTGTGCTGGCCGCTGATTTGCACCCGCAAACCCGCGCCGTTTTGGAAACCCGCGCGGCACCGCTTGGCTATCGCGTGGTGGTCGCGACGGTGGCGGGCATTGCCGCTGCCTGCGCTACCGAAAAACCCTTCGCGCTGGTGCTGCAATATCCGGGCACGACGGGCGAAGTGCGCGACCTGACCGGGGAGATCGCCGCCGTGCATGCGGTGGGCGGGCTTGCGATTGTTGCGGCTGATCCGCTTTCGCTGACTTTGTTGAAGCCGCCTGGTGAGATGGGCGCGGATGTGGTGGTGGGCAGTGCGCAGCGTTTTGGCGTGCCCATGGGCTATGGTGGCCCGCATGCGGCCTTCATGGCGGTGACGGATGCGCATAAGCGCCTGATGCCGGGGCGGCTTGTTGGTGTTTCCGTGGATGCGGCGGGGGCGCCGGCCATGCGCTTGGCGCTGCAAACGCGCGAACAGCATATCCGCCGCGAAAAAGCGACTTCCAATATCTGCACCGCGCAGGTTCTGCTGGCTGTCATGGCCGGCATGTATGCGGTGTGGCATGGGCCGGAGGGTCTGACGCGCATCGCGAAGCGTGTGCGCCTGCTGACGCGGCTGGCCGGTGATGCGGCTGCGCGGCTCGGCTTTACGCTGCGCCATCAAGGTTTCTTCGATACCATCACGCTGGAAGCCGGCCCGCGCGCCGATGCCGTGATGGCGGCGGCGCTGAAGCACGGCTTCAATCTGCGGCGTTTGGATGATGGCGGTGTTTCCATCGCCATGGATGAAACCGTATCCCGCGACGAT
>JAPLOJ010000406.1 GCA_026400795.1 Alphaproteobacteria bacterium | reverse complement strand
ATCGCATTCTGGGCTACATGTTTGTCGGCCTGACCATCGGCGTCTATGCCTATATCGGCATCATCAGCCGCACGCAGGCCGTTGCTGAATATTACGTCGCCGGTCGGCGCGTCCCCGCCATCTATAATGGTATGGCGACAGGTTCCGACTGGATGTCGGCCGCAAGCTTCATCGGCATGGCGGGCAGCCTTTACGCCCTTGGCTATGGCGGCCTGGCCTTCATCCTGGGCTGGACCGGCGGTTACATGCTGGTCGCCATTCTGCTTGCGCCATATTTGCGGAAATTCGGCCAGTATACGGTGCCGGACTTCCTGGGCGCGCGGTTTGGCGGCAATGCCGCCCGCCTGATTGGCGTTGTCGTCCTGATCACCGCGTCCTTCGTTTACGTCGTGGCGCAGATTGTGGGCGTTGGCATCATCACGCAGCGCTTCCTGGATGTGTCCTTCGGTATCGCGGTGTTCGTGGGCCTTGCGGGCATTCTGGTCTGCTCCATGCTGGGCGGCATGCGCGCCGTCACCTGGACGCAGGTGGCGCAGTATATCGTGCTGATTATCGCCTATCTGGTCCCGGCCATCCTGATGTCGGTCAAGGTCACGGGCGTGCCGCTGCCGCAGCTTATGTATGGCTTCGCGCTGGAACGCATTGCGGAGCTTGAAAACGGCTTCCGCGCTGCGGGCATGACCCCACCGCCTGGTGTGACTGGCTGGCATAGCGCGCCCTTCATCGGGGCGAATGGGCAATTCTCCTTGCCCGCAGCCATCAATTGGTTCGCGCTGGTCTTCTGCCTCATGGTCGGCACGGCTGCGCTGCCGCATATCCTGATGCGTTACTTCACCACGCCTTCGGTGAAGGAAGCGCGTCAATCCGTGGCCTGGTCGTTGTTCTTCATCTTCCTGCTTTACTTCACGGCGCCCGCCTATGCGGCCTTCGCGAAGGTGGAAATCTATCAGAACATCATTGGGCAGCCGATCGCGAGCCTGCCGGACTGGATCAAGAACTGGCAGATCATCTCGCCCTATGGGGTGCCGTGGATCAACATTGTGGACGTCAATCGCGACGGTATTCTGCAATGGAATGAATTCCGCATTCATCCTGACGTGGTGGTGCTCGCCACGCCGGAAATCGCAGGCCTGCCTTATGTGATCGCGGGTCTGGTGGCGGCGGGTGGTTTGGCCGCGGCGCTTTCTACTGCCGATGGTCTGCTACTGGCACTTGCGAATGCGCTGTCGCATGACGTGTATTACAAGATGATTGACCGCAACGCGCCGACTGCGCGCCGGCTGACTGTCTCGCGCGTCTTGCTGCTGATCGTGGCGGTGGCTGCGGCTTGGGTCGCGGGGAATGCCGGGGCGGATATTCTGTTCCTGGTTGCCTGGGCCTTCTCCATCGCTGCCGCCGGGCTGTTTGCGGCGCTGGTGATGGGGGTGTGGTACAAGAAAACCACCAATACTGCCGCCGTGTTGGGCATGGCCGTGGGTTATGTGGTCACCTTCGGCTACATGATCCATTCCGAATGGTTCGGGATGGATTTCGTCCAGCTGTTTGGATCGAAGGATGCGATCATTGCCGCAGCGCGGCAGGTTGGCAGCATCAACCAGAACTTTACCTCGCCTGAATTGCGGGCGGAAGCGGCGGCGATCCTCGCCAATACCGCAGCGGTGAAGGATGGGGCGCTTGCCTGGATCGGTAACATCTGGGGCAGCCCAATGACCACTGATACCGTCGTGCTCCGCAATCGGGTGACTGGGCGCATGTGGGGGATTGGCAGCATTTCCGCCGGTATCTTCGGCGTGCCGATTTCCTTCCTGGTCATCTATGTTGTGTCGCAATTCACCGCGGCGCCAAGCCAGGCGATGCAGGATTTCATTGATGATATCCGCATCCCGAAGGGTGGTGTGCGTCTCGCTGACAAGCGCGACGCGGTGGAATAACCTAAGCGCCGCTGTGGCGTGATGTTTTGGGGCGGTTGCGGTAACGCAGCCGCCCCATCAATTAGGGCCTTATGGAAAGCAATTTCATCCTCGGCTACCTGCCCTTTTGGGTGGTGACCTATTTGCTGGCGCTGACCGCCTGGGGCTGCCTTGGGCGTTTCATGATGCAATTCTTCATGACGCCCACGAATAGCAATTACATCTGGCGCGGCTTTCAGATGCTGACTGGCTGGGCGGTCTGGACCGCCGAGCGGCTGGTGCCTTCTTATGTCTCGCCGCACTTCCTGCCGCTGGTCGCAGCCTTTTGGCTTTTTGCGGTGCGGATGATCTTTGGCTTGATCATGGTTGGGCTTGGCTATGCGCCGCGCATTAGCCCACCGGGCGCGGGGTAGCTGCCATGACACCGCAGAACCTATTTGTCGCAACCGTCGCGACCTGCCTGTTGAATGGCATGATCAGTCCGACACTGCCGGTAGTTTGGCATCTCTACCCCGTCTGGCTGCCGGAACTTTTGCCGCCGACGAAGGAGGTTGTGTATTACGGTGCCTCCCTGATTGTCTCCACCGCCACGCTGTTGCTGTCTGCTGTGCCAGCCGCGATATCGGAACGCTTGGGCCTCAGCCTGCAAAGGGCGATGATGGTCTGGTTCGGCGCGGCGCTTTTGCTGGTGCTGATGGGTTTGGGCTGAACCGCGCCTTTCGCCCTGGGGAGTATTCATCTGCCCAGGAGTCGGGCTAGGCTTCCCTTGAGGGCGCCTGGCTATCCTGGGGGCCCCCGCATGAGGGCCAAGGCTTGGAACGGCTTGAGGCAATGGCGGACCTGGTCATCCGGCGCGCGGTCGGCTTTGCGAGTTTGGCCATTGTGCTTGTTGTGCTGTCGCTTTCCTTCCAGCTTGCCTTGGCACTCCGTTCCGGTGCGATATTGGTGACGCTGCTTTGGCTGATTGTGCTGCTGAAACTCGCCTATGTGCCAAGCCAGGATATGCGCCATAGCGAGCTTTGGCTGATGGTGGCGGAACGCCATTCCCCGGATGCCCTGCCCATGCAGGCGGCGATGCGCATGGCCTTCGCAGCCAGGCTACGCTGGCATGCGGATAGGATTGGTGTCTTCGCAATCAGTCTTTGGGGATTTTATCTGCTGGTGAGTATCGTGACCTGAACCAGGCTTCGGTCAGCCGAAACTGGCGCTCACCTTGCCTATGCCGGTGAAGCGCGCGGTCAGCCGCGCCCCGGCCTTCAGCGTCAACACCGGCGCGCCAAGCCCGGCCACCACCAGCACTGCGCCCGCCGGAAGGCCGCCAAGCCGGCGCGCTTCAGTTGCGGCCTGTGCGAAAGCGGCGTGCAGATCGCAGGGCTTGCCCTGTGACCTGCCGTCGCCCTCAACCAGCGCAACCCGGCTTGGCCCTTCCGGCATGGGCCGCCGCTTGCCCAGCACCAGCAGGCCAAGCCCGGCCAGATCCGCGATTTCCGCAAAGCGATCTGCGGGGCCCTGGGTGAAACGGCTGGCAGTCACATCCAGCGCGGGGTGGATTGCGGTAATTTCGGGTGGCGTTGTGGCTTCCGGTTCCAGCGCCGCGCCCAAGACGCCAAGCAAAGCCGCCGAGGCACGGCCATGGCGCATGATCTCCAGCGATATACCCGCGCCATCATCCAGAAAGCGCGCTTCCAGCATGGGCCCGCTGATCAGGCTGCCATCCGCCGCCGGGACCAGCCGCACACCGCAGGGCGCAAAGCCAAGCTGCGCCAGAACTGCGCCGGCCAATTCCTCGGCATCATCCTGATTGGCGGGCGTGATGCGAGACGCCACAGGGTCAATCGGGCCTCCGTTTTCAACGGCATCAGCCAAATTCAATACTACGCGCCCAAATGCATCCGTATCAGACATAACAATCTCCCTGCGTGGCCTATTTCGTCACAAAGGCCTTTTCCACCACATAGCTGCCGGGCGCGTTATTGGACCCCTCCACAAAGCCGCGGGCTTCCAGCAGGGCCTTGCAGTCCCGGTTCATCGCTTCAGACCCGCATAGCATCACCCGGTCATGGGCGGGGTCCAGCGTCGGTAGGGCAAGATCAGCGAAAATCCGCCCTGATTCGATCAGATCCGTGATGCGCCCCTGGTTCGGGAAAGCCTCACGCGTCACGGATGGATAGTAGCGGAGCTTGCCCGCGATGATCTCGCCCAGGAATTCATGCTGCGCCAATTCGCGTTCGAACATCTCCCGATAGGCCAATTCCGCCACCTGGCGGACGGTATGGGCCACCACCACGCAGCCATAGCGTTCATAGACATCGGGTTCGCGCGTCAGACTAAGGAAGGGGGCAAGGCCCGTGCCGGTGGCCAGCATCCACAGGCTGCGGCCTGGCAGCAGATTATCCGTCACCAAGGTCCCGGTGGGCTTGCGGCCAATCAGCACCGTGTCGCCAAGTTTGATGTGTTGCAGGCGCGATGTGAGAGGCCCGTTCTGCACCTTGATGGACAGGAATTCCAATTCCTCATCCCAAGTCGGGCTTGCCATGGAATAGGCGCGCACCAGCGGCTTGCCTTCCACCATCAGGCCAATCATGGCGAATTCGCCGGCGCGGAAGCGGAGCGCTGTGTCGCGTGTGCAACGGAAGGAAAACAGCCGATCCGTCCAATGATGCACATGCGTCACACGCTCCCCGAAATAGGCGGCGGGGATGGCGGGGGCGGGGGAAGGGGCCGTATTCATGAATGCAGTTTTGCGGCGGCGCGGCGCGGCGCGCAACCGGCAATCATGGCTTGCATCGCGCTTCCGGTCCGTTTCATGTGGGGTTATGGAAAACCTGCCCGAAGGCGTCCCCTGGGACCCCGCCACCAATCCCCCCCTTGGCCCGCTGGTGGATGCCACGCCCCGCCCCTTGCCGGCGCGCATTCCGCATAAGGGGCAATCGGTTGATCTGGAACCGCTCCATATCCGCCATGCCGAGGATTT
>JAPLOJ010000052.1 GCA_026400795.1 Alphaproteobacteria bacterium | reverse complement strand
GCCCGCGTAGTCAAACCGCGTCACATCGCGGGTTTTCAGTACGGCTTTCTCGCCCCAGGAAATATCGGCGCCCGCGCTGCGCCCAGCGGCAAGCGCCACCAACTCTGCCCCCGCCAGGCTGGTTTCAGCCAGGCAGCGCAGGATTTCGCGCCCGATCAGGGAAGGCGCGCCAATGACGGCGATACGATGAGCCATACGTCAATTCCTAAAAGCTTCGCCATGTTTAGCCCTAATCACACTTCGCTGCATCGGCCTTAACCGCCTCGTAGCGAAATGCCGTCAAAATAGGCCTCGGATTCCAGGATGCGCCATGAAAGCTGATTTTCGTTCCCCAGCCCTTGCCGTGCCAATCCTGCTCGCCCATCCCGGCATGGCGGCAGCGGGGGAAGCGGCAGTCTCTGGCCAAGCGGCGGGGTTTTTCCTCGGCCTTGCGCTTGGGTTTCTGATTTGCCTTGTCCTTGGCTCTTGGGCCTTGTGGCGTCAGCGCGCCATGCTGGTGGCCTTCGCCGGTAAATTATCTCGGCTTGCCGCCAATGAACCCGTGCGCCCCTTCGCCACGGCCGAGGCCGACGGCCCATGGCGCCAGATCCTGACCGCCGCCGAAGCCTTGCGGGCCGACGGCCCCTGGCGCCAGATCCTGACCGCCGCCGAAGCCCTGCGCCAGCGCCCGGCCCCTGCCCCGGCGGCCATCGCGGCCCCCATTGCCCTACCCCCTGATGAGTCTCTGGCTGATTTGGCCGCCACCATCGAAGCGGAAACCACCGCCGCGCTTGAGGATCTGGACCGCCGCGTTGCCATGCTCCGCCGCAACAGCGCTGCCATGACGGAAGCGGCGGAAGGCGGCGCGCGGGCGGCAGAAGCCTCGGCCAGCGCCGCATCCGCGGGCAGGGTCAGCGCGCAGGAAGCCTCCCGCGGCGCCGATGAACTGGCCGGCGCGGCAGGGGAGATTGCGCGGCAAATGTCACGCGCCGGGGAAGCCACGCGCGGCGTGATGCAGCGGACAGATGAGGCGCGGCACATCTTCACAGAACTCACCAGCAGCGTGGATGAAATCGGCCAGGTATCGCGGCTGATTGCGGAAATCGCCGGCCAGACCAATCTGCTGGCACTGAATGCCACGATTGAAGCTGCCCGCGCGGGCGCCGCCGGCAAGGGTTTTACTGTTGTCGCCAATGAGGTGAAGAACCTGGCCAAGCGCACCGCGCAGAGCACCGAGGAAATCGCCGGGCGCATCGGCGCCATGCAGGCCGCCGCCAGCCGCGCCTTGGCTGCCATGGATGGCATTGGCGGCGCGGTGACGGAATTGGATGCGGTCGCAACCTCGGTCGCTGCGTCGGTTGAGGAACAATCAGCCACCACTGCCGAAATCTCCCGCGCCATTACCGGAGCGGCAGAGAATGCCGCCGATGTGGCCAATCGGATGGAAGCGCTGACCCAGGATTCGGGCAATACGGGTGAGGCCGCCTGGACCCTGCAATCCGGTGCGGATGAACTGGCGGATGCCATCGCCGCCTTTAGGCAGAATCTGGGTGAGGCGTTGCGCGGGCGCGTGCCGGCCGCCAATCGCCGGCGGGAAGCCAGGCTGCCACTTGGTGTGCCGGCGCGGCTGAATGCCACTGAGGGCGTGCTTTTGGACCTTTCCCCAAGCGGTGCGCTTTTCCTGGGCGGGGCGCCAGACTTCACCGAAGGGGAGCTTCAGATCGAAGCTTTGGGGCCGGCGCTTGGCGTTCGGCTGGTCTCCCGCGCTGAAGGGCGGCTGCATCTGGCCTTCACCAACCCGGCGGAGGCGCGCCCAGCCGTGGCAGCCTTATTGCGGGAAGGTGAAAGCCCTGAAATGCGCGCGGCATGAACCCTTGCGGGTTTGCCAAAGCCGACCATTTGCGCCATGCCGGATTTCTGCCGCACTTTCCGCCATAATGGCGTGTGTAGCCCTTTCATCTTTCGGGAGCCTTGATAGATGCGTAACCTTATCCTTTCTGCCGCCCTGCTGGCGGGTTTTGCCATCACCGCCCCCGCCTTCGCCCAGGATGCGGATGCCGGGCAGCGTGTGTTCAACCAGTGCCGCGCCTGCCACACTGTGGATAAGGGCGGACGCAATGGCGTTGGCCCGAATCTTTGGGGCATTGTCGATCGCAAGGCGGCTTCGATCGAAGGCTTCCGTTACTCGTCCAGTATGCGCACGGTAGCGGAAAGCGGCCATGTCTGGACGATCGAAAACCTGACCGCCTACATCACCAACCCGAAGGCGGTGGTGCCGCAGGGTTCCATGGCCTTTGCTGGGCTGCGCAATGAACAGCAGCTCAAGGATCTGCTGGCTTATTTGGCCAAGCAAAAGGATTGATTGGGTCGGGCTGAGATCGGCCTGGCGCTTTTTGTTATTTGGTTATGATGCGCGCATTCCCGACAATGGCGCGCATGCGGTCATTGGCGGTGGCGCCCGCTTCCACCGCGGCAATGGCGCGGGCTTCGGCGGCGCGCACGGCCGCGAGTTTTTCCAGCACTGCTTCCGCCTGATCCTGTGGGATCACCACAACGCCATCGGCATCGCCGACAATGATATCGCCCGGGCGCACATGCTGCCCGCCAAGTGTCACCGGCGCGCCAACCACCGCCGGGCCATTGGCCGCGGGTGATGCCGGCATGATGCCAGCAGCAAATAGCGGCAGGCGGGACGCGACAATGCCCGCGCGGTCCCGCGCCAGGCCATCGGTCACGAAGGCGGCGACACCTTTGTTCTTCATCATGCCGGCAACCAGATCGCCAATCACGGCCGTCGCGGTATAGGCATCATTCGCAACCACAATCACATCACCCGCTTCGGCTTCCAAAAGCGCGCCATAAACGCCAACCACATCAGCAGGATAGGCGAGCGCGGTCAGCGCCGGGCCAACAAAGACCGCATTGTCTGCATCCACCGGCTTGATGCGGTAATCAAGAGCACCGCGGCCTTCCATGGCATCCGCCAGATGCGATGTCTGCGCGCCGCGAAAGGCCTCAATCAGCGCGCGGTCAGGCCGGCGATGACCGCGATGGATGGTGAGCAGCGGGGGGTTATCGAGCATGGGTACCTCCGGTTTGGATTACCGCCATGCTTGCCTTTCGACGAAGCCGCGTAAAGCCTTATGCCTCGCTGATAAGTTCCAGCGCATGCTCCGCAATCATCGCCTCCTCATCCGTATGGCGTATCAGCACACGCACGGGATCACCCGCGCGGCCAATCTCTGGGCGGTTGGCGGCATTGGCTTCAGGGTCCAAATTGATGCCGAGAAAGCCGAGCCCCGCGCAGATGCGCGCGCGAACACCATGCGCATTCTCACCAATGCCAGCGGTAAACACCAAGGCGTCCATGCCGCCAATGGAAGCAGCCAACGCGCCAATTTCGCGGCGCACGCGAAAGGCGAAGTGATCCAAAGCGGCTTCGGCGGCTGCCGTGCCGGCGGCTTCGATGGCGCGCACATCCTGTGATACGCCGGACATGCCCTTCAAGCCGCTATCGTGATACAGCAGATGCGCGATATCGCCTGATGTCATCTGCAAACTATCCAGCATATGCAGCACCACGCCGGGGTCCAATTGGCCGCTGCGTGTCCCCATGGGCACGCCATCCAAGGCGGTGAAGCCCATGGTGGTAGCGCGGCTTTGTCCGCCTTCAATGGCGCAAAGCGATGCGCCA
>JAPLOJ010000081.1 GCA_026400795.1 Alphaproteobacteria bacterium | reverse complement strand
CGCACCATGAACAGGCAGGCGCCGGTGCCTTCGCTGATCTTGCCCGCGCGGGTCATCAGCAGCGCATTGTCATAGCCATCCGCCTTGGCCTGCAACATGGCGATGCGCCCGGCATGGTAATTCGCCGTCGCCTTGATGCGCGGTGGCATGGTGGTGTCTGAAATGCGCGTCCAGGAAGATACATGCACGGAAAGCCCGCTGCTGCGCTTGGCATTGCGTTCGCGCGGCATGGCGCCGCAAGCCCAGCCGACGCTGCCCGTGGAAGCCATGGAACCCAGGCTTTCGATATGCACCTGGATGCGAATATAGGCATCATCATCCGGTTCATTGGCGCGCACCGCATCCAACGCGGCCTGGCGCATTTCATCGCGTGATGGCGGATTGTCGAAGCGCATGAATTTCATGCCCTGATCCAGCCGCACAAGATGTTCTTCCAGCCGGAAGACCGCAAGCTTGCCAGTGCTGTAATTCATATAAGCGCGAATGCCTTCAAACACTGTGCCGCCATAAGCATGCCCGACCGAGAACGGGTGCACCCGCGCTTCATCAAAGGCAATCTTCTTGCCGTTTTGGATGATGTATTTTGCTGTCCAAGCCATTGGTTTCCTCATTTATCCTTGGAAGTTTTCGCGAGCACTTCGTCAAAGCCGCCCTGGCCGGTCAGCGCCGCCCAGGCCTTGTAGCGGTCTGAAGCCGCAACGCGCCCCGCCGCAATCATGCCGCGCCAAACGCCACAGGCTTCGACAAAACGCGGAATGGAACCGGGGAACATCGCAAGCGTGATGGCTTCCGCGATCTCATCTTCCGGTACGTTGTCCCCATAGGCGGCTTCGATCTGCCATTCCAGAACACGCCAGCGCGCGCGGCAGACCTGCACGGCGCATTGCGCCAGATGCACAAGCCGGCGCGGTGCGGCAGGGGCGATGGCTGCCACGGCTTCCAGATAGGCAGCGCGGGGATCAAAGGGCGCCAATTGCGTGCCCCAGCGATGCGCGGCGAAATCAAACGCCTCGGCGCCAATGGCGAGAGCAGTGGCAGCGAAAGCGGCACCTATCAGCGCATCATCCCCGCCGGCGGCGCGGAATTTGGCGATGTGGTGTGTGGCCAAAGCCTCATCCGTTGCGGCCAGCACAGCAAGCCAGACGAATTCACGGTCGTGATGCGACAGCACGCGATCATCCAAAGCCATGGCGGTATAGGCAGCGTCATAGCCTTCCAGCAGGCGGGGGAAAGCCAGCGCCAGCTTCATCCTGGGGTCAGGCTATACCGCTTCCAAGCCCTTGTAATCCCCCGCCCGGGGCAGGAATATTCCGCCATGTCCAAGACAGAACTGCAAAACGCCCCCATCCTGCTGCGGGAGGATCGCGCTGCCGGCATTTGCGTGGTCACGCTGAACCGTCCGGCCCAGCGCAATAGCCTCTCCCGCGCGCTATTGCAGGCGTTGGAGGATATGCTGACTGAGATCGCCGCTGATAGCGCCTGCCGCGTGGTGGTGCTGGCCGGTGCTGGCACGGTGTTTTGCGCCGGGCATGATTTGCGCGAAATCACCGCGCATCGCGCCGATGCCGATGGCGGGCGCAGCTTTTACGCCGATGCCATGGCGGCTTGCGCGCGGGTGATGCAGGGGATTGTGGGCTTGCCTCAGCCGGTGATTGCCGCGGTGCAAGGTGTGGCGACTGCTGCCGGCTGCCAATTGGTTGCAAGCTGCGATTTGGCGGTGGCGGCGGAAGATGCGCGCTTCTGCACGCCCGGTGTTGATATTGGGCTGTTCTGTTCCACACCGGCAGTGGCGTTGGCACGCGCGGTGCCGCGCAAGGCCGCGATGGAAATGCTGCTGCTGGGTGAGATGGTGCCGGCCGCTGAAGCGCAGCGTTTGGGCCTGGTGAACCGCCTGGCGCCGCGCGACGCGCTGATGGAAACCACGCTGGGCTTGGCCGCGCGCATCGCTTCTCATTCGGCGATTACGGTGCGCATGGGCAAACGCGGCTTCAATCGGCAAATCGAATTGCCTCTGGCAGAAGCCTATGGCGAAGCAGCTTCGGTGATGACGGAAAATCTGATGGCGCGCGACGCGGCGGAAGGCATTGGCGCCTTCCTGGAAAAGCGCCATCCGCATTGGGAAGACAGGTGAAGAATATGTCGGCTGGAAAATACGAAACCGCGCTGGATCGCAATGCGGCCAATCATCAGCCGCTAACGCCGCTGTTGTTTCTGGAACGCGCCGCGCAGGTTTATCCGGATTATCCTGCCGTGGTGCATGGCGCGGTGAAGCGTGATTACGCCAGCCTGCGCAATCGTTGCGTACAGCTTGCCCATGCTTTGACCAAGCGCGGCATTAAGCGTGGCGATACGGTCGCGGCCATTCTGCCGAATATCCCGGAAATGCTGGAATGCCATTACGGCGTGCCCATGGCCGGTGCCGTCTTGAACGCCATCAATACGCGGCTGGATGCGCCGACCGTGGCCTATATCCTCGATCATGGTGAGGCCAAGGCAGTGATTGTGGACCGCGAATTCATGCCGCTGCTGCGCGCGGCTTTGGCGGAATGCACAGCAAAGCCCATGGTGATTGAAGTGCATGATGCGCTGGCGCCGGAAGCGGTGCATGGCGAAAGCCTGGGCGGGCAGGAATATGAAAGCTTCATCGCTGAAGGCAGCGCTGATTTCGCTTGGGAAATGCCGCGCGATGAATGGGATGCGATTACGCTGAACTATACGTCCGGCACCACGGGCAAGCCGAAAGGTGTTGTCTATCACCATCGCGGCGCCTGCCTTTTGGCGACCGGTAACGTGCTTTCCGCCGGCATGGGCAAGCATCCATCCTATCTGTGGACGTTGCCGATGTTTCATTGCAATGGCTGGTGTTTTCCCTGGACCGTGACAGCGCAGGCTGGTTTGCATGTGTGTCTGCGCGCCGTGCGCGGCCCTGATATGTGGCGGCTGATGGCGGAACACGCGGTTAGCCATATGTGCGGTGCGCCGATTGTGATGGCGACTTTGCTGGCCACACCGGCAGCCGAAAAACGCTCGCTGATTTGGCGGGTGCAATTCGTGGTCGCCGGCGCGCCGCCGCCCGAAGCCGTGCTGGCCGCGATGACGGAAGCGGGCTTCGCTGTCTGCCATGTCTATGGCCTGACCGAAGTTTACGGCCCGGCGGTGGTGAATGAATGGCATGGCGAATGGGATGAGAAAACCGCGCCGGAACAAGCCGCGCTGATGGCGCGCCAGGGCGTGCGCTATCTGGCACTTGAAGGGCTTGATGTGATGGACCCTGAAACCATGCGCCCCGTGCCCTCTGATGGTATCACGATGGGCGAGGTGATGATGCGCGGTAATGTTGTCATGAAGGGCTATTTGAAGGACGCCGCGGCCACGCAATCTGCCTTTGCTGGCGGGTGGTTTCATACCGGTGACCTCGCGGTGAAATATCCGGATGGTTATATTCAGCTCAAGGATCGGTCCAAGGACATTATCATCTCGGGCGGGGAGAACATCAGCAGCATTGAAGTGGAAGATGCGCTCTATAAGCACCCATCGGTTGCCGTGGTGGCTGTGGTGGCGAAGCCGGATGAGAAATGGGGCGAAACACCCTGCGCCTTTGTGGAATTGAAGCCCGGCATGGCGGCAACGCCTGAGGAGTTGATCAATTTCGCGCGCCAACATTTGGCTGCCTTCAAGCTGCCGCGCCATATTGTTTTCGCGGAATTGCCGAAAACCTCGACAGGCAAAATCCAAAAACATGTGCTGCGCGCGCAAGCTCGGGCGCAGTAGGGAACAGCCGATCATGCAAGAATTTCGCGGGGTTTTCCCTTACCTGGTCTCCCCCATAGCGCCAGATGGGTCCGTGCTGGAAGCAGAATTGCGCCGGCTGGTGGATCATTTGATCGCATCCGGCGTGCATGGGCTGACGCCCTTGGGCAGCACGGGTGAGTTTGCTTATCTGGATGCGGCGCAACGGCGACGGATTGTAGAAATTGTCGTCTCGCAAACTGCGGGCCGCGTGCCGGTGGTGGCAGGGGTTGCGGCAACGACGATTGTGGATGCCGAACGCCAAGCGCGCGATTACGCAGCGATGGGCGCGGATGGCATTCTTGCCATTCTGGAAGCCTATTTCCCGTTGAATGATGCGGCGGTGGTTTCTTATTTCTCCGCCATTGCGGACGCCACTGAATTGCCCACGGTGCTTTACACCAATCCGAATTTTCAGCGTTCCGATCTTTCCCTGCCGGCGATTGAAAAACTTTCGCATCATCCGCGCATTTGCTTGATCAAGGATGCTTCCACCAATACCGGGCGCTTGCTGTCCATCCTGAATCGCACCGAAGGGCGCATCGGCGTTTTTGCGGCCTCCGCCCATATTCCGGCGGCGGTGATGATGATTGGCGGCAAGGGCTGGATGGCGGGGCCGGCTTGCGCCATTCCGCGCGAAAGCGTGCGGCTTTATGAGCTTTGCCGCGCCGGGCGCTGGGATGCGGCCATGGCGCTGCAACGTGCGCTGTGGCGGGTGAATGAATTATTCGCGGCGCATTCACTCGCGGCCTGCATCAAGGGTGCCTTGCAAATCCAAGGTTTTGCCGTTGGTGATCCTATATTGCCGCAAGCGCCACTCTCGCCCGAAGGGCGTGTCGCAGTCGAAGCCGCCCTCAAGCTGGCGGCGGAAGCGCTCGCAGCATCGCCCGAAATCTGAGGGCGTGAGCATTCCGCAAAAGCGCCTGCCCTTCATCCTGGGCGCCATGGCGGCCATTGGGCCGTTTTCGATTGATATGTATCTGCCGGCGCTGCCGATGCTGGGCCAGGCGCTCGGCACCACGGCGGGGGCGGCGCAGGCGAGCCTTGCGGTGTTTTTCCTCGGCATGGCGCTTGGGCAGATCTTTTACGGGCCACTCGCGGATCGCTACGGGCGGCGCCTGCCGCTATTCATCGGGCTTGGCGTTTACACGGTGGCTTCGCTGGTTTGCGCGCTGGCGCCCAATATCGAAAGCCTGATCGCCGCGCGGTTGATGCAGGCGCTTGGCGGTTGCACGGGCATGGTGATTGCGCGCGCTGTGGTGCGAGACGTCGCGGATGAACGCGGCGCAATCCGGCTGATGGCGCGGCTGATGCTGGTGATGGGTGTGGCGCCCATTATAGCGCCCATTATTGGCGGCGCGCTTCTGGGCGTGATTGGCTGGCGCGGGATATTCCTGTGCCTTGCGGCTTACGGCGCGATACTGCTGTTGGTCATTGCGCTTTTTCTGCCGGAAACCCTGCCACCCGAACGCCGCCGACGCGATGGCTTGCGCCAGGTGCTTGGCGTTTGGCGGCGCTTGCTCGGCGATGGTTACTTTATGGGCCACGCGCTGGCAGGCGGCCTCGTGATTGGGGGGATGTTTGCCTATATCGCTGGGTCGCCCTTTGTCTTCATGGAATTGCACGGCGTGCGGGCCGAGGATTATGGCTTCTATTTCGGCGCCAATGCCATTGGCATCATGCTGGCGGGGCAAATCACCGCGCGCTTGGTGGATCGGGTGGCGCCGGCGCGGATGCTGACCGCGGCGCTGACCATCAGCGCTGTGTCGGGGCTCGCGCTGCTTGCTGTCACCATGACGGGGTTTGGAGGCTTTGCCGCGATCGTCGCCACACTTTTTGTTTATGTTTCCATGATCGGCGCAGTCATGCCGCTAACCGCCGCGCGCGCGATGGCGCCGCATGGTGCGATTGCGGGCAATGCTTCGGCGCTCATGGGCACGCTGCAATTCGGCGCTGGTGCGCTAGCTGGCGTGGCGCTGGGCGCGCTGCAAAATGACACGGCGTTGCCCATGGCGCTGGTGGTGGCGTTTTGCGGTGTGGGTGGTTGGGTGGTGCGGCGCTTATTGGTGAGATAAGCGCCGCCCTCACGTCATTTTCTTGCCGAGTGTCCAGCCACCATCCACGGTCAGCACTGCGCCGGTGGTGAAGGAAGATTCCTCGCTCGCCAGAAACATCATGGCATTGGCCACTTCATGGGTTTCACCGGAACGCCCCATCGCGTGCAGTTCCTGAATTTTCCGCGCGACATCCGCATCCTGGAAATAGCGTTCCGTCATCGGCGTGCGGATCACGCCAGGCGCCACCGCATTCACGCGGATTTGGTGCGGCGCCAATTCCATCGCCAGCGCCTTGGTCAGCCCCACCACCGCATGCTTGGATGTCACGTAAGCGACACGTTCAGGTGTGGCCACCAGCCCAAGGGTGGAGGCGATATTCACAATCCGCCCGGGCTTGCCCAGCGCAATTAACCGGCGCGCAAAGGCCTGTGAAGGCAGGAAGCTGCCGGTCACATTGATGCTCATGGTGCGCTGCCAATCCTCGAATGAAAGATCGAGCAGCGGGCTAATTTCACGCACGCCGGCGCAATTCGCCAGCACATCCAGCCGGCCAAGCACTGCCTCAGCGCCCGCAATGAAATCACGCACTGCATCGGGCTTCACCACATCCAACACAAAGGCATGCGCTTCGCCGTCGCGCTTGCGGATATCAGCAGCCGTTGCTTCCACCGCGGCCTTATCAATATCGGCGATTGCCAGCCGCGCGCCTTCTTCTGCGAAGGCAACAGCCAATTGTCGGCCAATGCCGCTTGCGGCACCGGTGATCAATACGCCTTGATCCTGGAATCTCATTTGCGTTCTCCCTGAATGTTATGCCGCGATCAAATCAGCGGCTTTTTCGGCAATCATGTTGGTGGCGGCATAGGTATTGCCGGAAACCATTGTGGGCATGCAGGAAGCGTCCGCAACACGCAGCCCTTCAAGCCCGATCACCTTCATGGAAGCAGGGTCCACCACCGCCATGGGGTCAATCCCCATCTTGCAGGACCCAATCGGGTGATAGGTGGTGGAACCGGTGGCGCGCGCATGGGCCAGCCATTCATCATCGGTCTGCACTGAAGGTCCTGGAAAATTCTCGGCAATCACGTAATCTGCCAAGGGGCGCGTATGCAGCAATTGCCGCATGTATTTCATCGCCGCCACCAAGGCGTCGCGATCCATTTGCGCTTGCAAGTAATTCGGCTGGATTTCCGGTTTTGCACGCGGGTCCGCCGAAAGCGCCTTCAGCCAACCCTTGCTTTCCGGGCGAAGCTGAGAACAGCCAAGCGTCATACCCGCCTTGGTATCCAAATCTGTCACGCCATAACGCCCGGTCGGATAGCTGGCAGGGGCGAAGTAAAGCTGCATATCGGGGGTGGCCAGCCCTTCGCGGGTTTTCATATAGCCGCCGGCATGGCTTGGGCTCGCGGTCAGTAGGCCTTTGCGCGTGAAGGCATAGCGCAGCACTTCCATCGCCAAACGCACGCCTCGGGATCGTTCATTGAGCGAACCCGTCCCTTTCACCAGCGCGGAAACCCGGGTGGCGTAATGGTCGCGCAGATTCTTGCCCACACCTGGCAGCGCATGAACAACATCCACGCCAATATCGGTAAGCCATTCCGGATCACCCACACCGGAAATTTGCAGCAGTTGCGGCGTATTGATCGAACCACCGGAAAGGATCACATCGCGCCGCGCGCGGATGGTGATGGGCGCGCCACCTTCCTGGGCATAGCGAATGCCAACCGCGCGCTTGCCTTCAAAGACAATCGCTTCCGCCAGGGCGCGCTGGATCAGCTTCAGATTAGGCCGCGACAGCGCAGGACGGAGGTAAGCATCCGCCGGGCTCCAGCGCCGGCCACCGCGCATCATTTGCTGATACAGGAAGGTGCCTTCCTGATTGCCGGAATTGTAATCTGGCGTGCGCCTCAGCCCCAGCGCCTCATTCGCCGCCATATAGGCTTCGGATAAATCATGCGGGTCGCGCTGATCTTCGATGGAAAGCGGGCCATCATTGCCGCGCACGGAGGGATCGCCACCACCATTGCCGCGGGTTTCCGCGCGCTTGAAATAGGGCAGCACATCATCCCAGGACCAACCGCGGCAACCAAGCTGTGCCCACATATCGTAGTCGGCGGATTGGCCGCGCACATAAAGATGGCCGTTGATGGAACCGGAGCCACCCAAAACCTTGCCGCGTGGGAAAGGGATTTTGCGATTGTCTATGTAGGGGCCGGGCGCGGTTTCATAACCCCAATTCAGCTTCGGATTATAGACAGTTTTGTTGAAGCCGGCAGGGATTTTGATGAAGATATTATTGTCCTTGCCGCCAGCTTCCAGGATGGCAACGCTGTGTTTGCCCGAAGCGCTCAGCCGATTGGCCAGCACGCAGCCTGCGGCGCCGGCACCCACAATCACATAGTCGAATTCTTCCATGGACCCTTCTTCCTCACCCTTTGGAGCCTTTTCAAGCCAAGCAGACGCGCTTGGACACGCGGAACATGCGACCAAACCTGCCCGAGAGGCGTTAGCCGCGTACCAAGGCGGTGAAACGTCTCTGGAAGAGAGGCTAGGACGGGAGGCGTCGGTCGGGAAGACCTATTCCTCCTCTGTTTCGGGCTCCTGGGCTGGGATGGCGTAGGCTTCAGTCAGCCAGCGCCCAAGATCCACCTGCCGACAACGATCGGAACAGAAGGGGCGCTGTTCAGGCGCCGGCGCCCGACCACATATGGGGCAGCGTGGGCGGCGCGGCTTTTTCTCGGCACCCGTCACGCGGTACCTCCTCGGCAAGAACGTCGGTAAGTTTAGCGGCTGGAGGTGTTCGAAATCAATTCTGTCTGATGGACGGTTTTGCGGTAGACAGAATTAGCTTCAGGCGGCGTCTCTGTCGCGACGGATGCGGAGGCGTCCAGCACCTGATCCGCTGCCTGTCCGCTTGATTTCGCATCAAAGCTCACGTTGCGCATTTTCTCAGCCGTGCCATTGGTCGCTTGCGCCAGGATTTGCACCTTTTGCACAATGGAACTGGTTGCATGCCCCTGTTGTTCGATCACGAAGGTGATGTGCCGAACGGCATTTCCAAGAGAGGCTATTGAACGACCTATAGATGATATGTCCTGGCAGGTGCTATCACTTGACCGGCGTAATATTTCCATGCGAGCGCTGACATCCTCGCTCGCGCGAGCGGCCTGTAGGGCAAGGGTTTTCACTTCATTGGCGACTACCGCAAATCCCTTGCCGGCTTCGCCGGACCTTGCGGCTTCTATGGTAGCGTTCAATGCAAGAAGATTCGTCTGATCCGCGATTTGCCGCATCGAAGCGATGACGCTGCGAATATCTTCCGTGGCGGTGCGAAGTTCGGTCACGCGCTGTGCTGTGCCCTGTGCCAAGCCCGTTACATCGGTAAGGGTCGTATTTGCCTGCTGCACTTGGCTTGTGACTTCTATCGCGTTCTGCACAACTTCCTCTGCTGCGGCTGCGACAGCAACGAGCGTTTCAGCCGCTTCTGACGCGCCGACCGCCACTTCGGTCGAATTATGTTCTGTACGTGCTGCCGAATGACCCATGGCGTCTGCAGTTGCGCGCATGGCTTCAGCGGCCGCAATAAGCGAATCAAGCGAACTGCCTATTGTGTCAGTGAATTCACGCGTGAGCTCCTCCGTTTCCTTCTGACGGATTTCTCGTATTGCCTGTTCCGCTATGCGTGCCAAATCCATACGATTTTTTTCGACCGCCTGCTGGCGAAAAAAATCTACGGCACCGGCCATGCTGCCAACCTCATCCCGCCGCCCAATACCCGGGATCCTTGACGCCAAATCACCATTCGCGAGATTGGTCATGGCCGCCCCCATGGCGGTGAAGAGCCGGAGCGTGCGTAGGAAAGATAGGCATAGGATCAAGACACAAATAATGATCGCCAAAGCCGAAATACCTAGAATGACGAGCAGGATGTCTTTCGCTTTTTCGACCTGAAGTGTCATGGCGCCACTTGTCGCGCGGGCGTGAGCAAGGGATGTCTGAATTACCTCTTCGATGCGCCCTTCCAGGGGGAGTGCCATGTTTTGGTAGGTTGCAACGCCTCTGTTCCGATTGGCGCTGCCTAATTCCTCAGCCACTTGCGCCATGACTTTGGAATAATCAGCCAAAAGCGGTGCTATGGCTGCTTTGACGTCTTCGGATAATTCTGTTGCGGATGCCAAACGCGACTCAAGGCCCGTTCGCTTGGTCTGCAGGAGTTCTTCCTGTGTACGCCTACGTGTGACAGCAAACGCGAGTGCGACAGCGCGAAATTCCTTTACTTCCTGTAGCAGGTTAGTCAAGGCTTGCTCACGTGACTGGGCATTTACAGCCGCACCCATACGCCTGTTGCTTTCCAGCGTCATGGCAACGACTGCCGCGGAACAAATGGCCAGGACGACGCCAGCCAGCATTCCCAAAAATCTCGTACGATTTGCCAAAGACATGATGACTACCTCAACGCTTTGCGGCCTGACCCTGGACGTCAGCGGTTGCTCATGATCACCGTGGCGCCACCAAACTGACCGATTCTTTGTTGCAAACCATTTCGCTGATGGCAGGTCATGCAGGGTTCGGTAATGGCCATGGGCCAAAAGCCAAAGCTGCTATTCCCGACACTGCGCGTTTCCGGCTGCGTATGGCCACGTTCCAGCCACTCATTGATCTGTTTGAGAATCTCGGCGTTTTCAATGACGCGCTCGGGTGCTGAATCGCCGTTGATCAGTTCCTGCCGGCGATTGGTCACAACGGCGCGGTATTGGCCGCCCATGATTTCATTGAAGCGTAGGAATAGCTGCGCCCGGAAGAAGGCCGGCACGAAGGCATCCTGACCACCCTTCAGGATGTCTGCCCGAAACTGGGCCATCACCTGTTCCATGGAGCGATCCATGGCGTCATGAATTTGCTTGAGTTCGGCTTCCTGTACAGCTGCGATTTCCTTGTTTGCCAGGCGCCCATAAGCGGCGCGATAGGCCGTCTTCAATGCAGATGCATCAAGGTCTGCCGGGCGTACCGAACCTGCATTGATCTTGTCCTGCAAGCCGGCAATCACCGCGGTTGCCGCCGATGCCGTTAGATTGATTTCACGCAATTTACTCGTCGTTTCGTTGGCTGAGGCTGCCGATAGGCCGAGCGTCAGGCAAAAGATTAATCCTTTCAGAAAGAAAGACATGTTCGGTTCCTTTATGGGCCTGGATTGACAAAACAGCTTTCAAAGAGGGTGCGATAATTGCATCTAATCTTTAAGAAAAGGTGTCAGAAACTACAGTTTCTGTGGAATTCCCTTGCGTCAAAATGAAATGAAGTGGCCATGTCGCACCCGCCGTGGATTGCTGATAGCCGGCAGACCACTCTGGTGCGCGTCGCGTTCACATTCGTTCACGGAACACGCACTAAAGCCTTACTGTGATGTAATTTCCAAAGAGCCAAGTCATGCCAATTGGCTTGAAGAATGCCCCCATCAGTCAGTCACAATAGTGGCTTTGCCCTTCCTGCTTGGGTGAGCAATCGTGCATGTCGGATGTCCCAGATTTTTCAATTATATTTTTGCGGCGCCTGACGTTACGGCTTGGCCCGAAAGCCAGTTTAATCCTTTATGTCTTGCCCGGCAGAGGCTTTTTCAATTGCGACGCGTCTCGTATCTGCGCTGCGCCTGAAGCGACGCTCCGCAATTCCAGCCCATGCCCAGTGAGCGCAGTATAGTCATCCAGCGCGCCTGGCAGGTCGCGCAAGGCAGCGATCACCTCGGGCCGGGCTTCCAACATCAGCCGCTGAGCAGGTCGCGCCGCCGCATCACGCGCGGCCTGACGCAGGGCGGCCAAGCCTTCCGCCAAGGGCGTGTGAAGGATTTCGGCCAAGGGCGGATGGATGCGGTCGCGCACCATCTCAACCAAGCCAAGCCCGGTCAGCCCGACAAGCCGCGCCAGCCTATCAGGCGCCAGCGCGGCGCGGAGCGGTTCAAGCAGTGCCTGGCGGCGCTTGGCGGAAAGCCCCGCCACATCCAAAAGGATCGCACCCGAGAGATTGCGCAGCCTGATCTGCCGCGCAATCTCCGGCAAAGCCGCTTCATTGAACCGCGCCAGCCCATCGCCAGCGCCGCCGCTATCCACATCAAGCGCCGTCAGCGCGCGCGTGGTCTGGATGTGCAGCACACCGCCGCCCGGCAAAGGCACCGCGCTCTCGGCCAGCGCGGCGAATGCGCCCTCAATCTCCTCATCGAAAACCGCGCCATGCTGGGCCTGCACGCGATCACCGAGCGTAACGCGCAGCCTTGCCACTAAACCCGCGCCGGCCACGCGCAGCACGGCC
>JAPLOJ010000392.1 GCA_026400795.1 Alphaproteobacteria bacterium | reverse complement strand
GGCATGGCGAGGGTCGTTGAAAAGCCAATGGTGAAGACCGCCGCGCCAATCACCCAAATACCGCGAGAAATTGCCAAGCCTGGCGCTCCTGAAACTTGCCCGATGTTCCGGGGCTTGCCCTGCCGCGTCAATGCGCCGTTTCGCGGAAGCGTCCGGCATGGTATGGACATTACATGGCCTCACCACGGGCCAGATCCTCAGAACGGCCCGGCACGCCCCCCCGCAGCCAGGCCAGAGAGGCTCTGGGCGCGCGTCTTTCCGGCCCCCCCTCACGTCCTGCCGCGCGCCCGCGGCGGCGCTTCGGATTGCTGCGCTTTGGGTTCCTCGCGGCAATTTGGGGGCTGATCGCGGCGGCGGTGGTTTTGCTGATCCTGGCTTGGGATTTGCCGCGCCCGGAAGCGGCGCTTGCCACCACGCGCCGGCCTTCCACCACCTTGCTCGCTTCAGATGGGAAACTGCTTGCCACCAATGGCGATTTGTATGGGGAAACGCTGCGCCTGCGCGACATGCCGGCGCATCTGCCGGCCGCCTTCATCGCCATTGAGGATCGGCGCTTTCGCGACCATTGGGGCATAGACCCCATTGGGCTGGCGCGCGCGGTGCATGCCAATTTCACCTCGGGCCGCGTGGTGCAGGGGGGCTCAACCCTCACGCAGCAATTGGCGAAAAACCTGTTTCTGACGCCCGAACGCAGCCTGAAGCGCAAGGCGCAGGAAGCCATGCTGGCCTTCTGGCTGGAACAGCGCTTCAGCAAGGATGAATTGCTGGAGGTTTATCTGAACCGCGTCTATCTCGGCGCGGGCACTTACGGCGTGGATGCGGCGGCGCGGCTTTATTTTGGAGTCTCGGCCAGGCGGCTGACACCGGGGCAGGCGGCGGTGCTGGGCGGGCTGCCCAAGGCGCCATCGCGCATCAACCCGCGCGTTAATCAGGCTGCTGCGATGGCGCGCGCCTTGGAAGTGCTGGCCGCGATGACGGAAACCGGGGCGCTGACAGCGACGCAGGCTTTGCAGGCTGTTGAGGCTATTCGCTTCACGCAGGCACCTTCGCGCGATGCCGGCTGGTTCGCCGATTGGGTGCAGGATGGCATGGCAGGACGCGCGCCTGCCAGCGCTGATCTGGTGCTGCGCACCACGCTTGATCCCGTTCTACAGGCTGCCGCCGAGGCGCGGATTGACGCCATCCTGGCCGGGCCAGGCGCGCGGGCCGGGGTGCATCAGGGCGCCGTGGTGGCGCTGGATGCCGCAACCGGCGCGGTGCGCGCCATGGCGGGGGGCAAGGATTACCGCAATAGCCCCTTCAACCGCGCCACCCAGGCACGGCGCCAGCCCGGCAGCGCCTTCAAGCCCTTCATTTTCCTGGCGGCTTTGGAAGCCGGCATTGGGCCGCAGGACATGATCGCCGATACGGCGCTCAATCTTGGTGGCTGGTCGCCAAGCAATGGCCCATGGCGTGCGCGCGGCGAAATCAGCGTGGAAGAGGCCCTGGCGCAGAGTGTGAATACTTCAGCCGTGCGGTTGATGCAGCGCGCTGGCGGGCATCGCAAAGTGGCTGAAGCGGCGCGGCGCGCTGGGCTGGATGGCCCCTTCCCGCGCGATGGTACGATTGCGCTCGGCACTGGGGAAGTGACTTTGCTTGATCTGGTGACCGCCTATGCCCCCTTTGCCAATGGCGGCTTTCGGGTGGAGCCCTTTGGCGTGGCGCAGGTGCAGGCCGAAGGCCGCCCCTGGCCCTTGCCGCGCCCCGACCCTGCACGTGCCTTCTCGGCTGAGCATATGGAAGCCATGCGCAGCATGATGGCGGCGGTGGTGGCGCGCGGCACGGGGCGCGCAGCGGCCACCCCTGGCCGTACGGTCATCGGCAAAACCGGCACCACGCAGGAATACCGCGACGCCTGGTTCATCGGGATCAGCGGCGGCTTGGTGATGGGCGTTTGGCTGGGCAATGATGATGGTGTGCCGATGGATAATGTCGCGGGCGGTGGGCTGCCGGCGCGGCTATTCCGCGAAATCCTGGAAAGCGCGGCCAGCGCCAGCCCGCGCGGGTAGGCCCCGCGCCCCCTGAGTTTCGCCGGATAGGCAGGTATTCTAAAACCTCTCGGCTGGTAGAGTTCACTCCTTGACTTGGGCGGCATGAATATCGTGAAACGCATGCACCATGAATGAACCGCAGAAAAATCCAACCGCCGAAGGCGCCACCGGCAAGAAGCCCATGGCATCTACGCTCATGAAGCTATGGTCCAGTTTTCAGGTCGTCCTTTGGGCTGTAGTCCCGGTCATTGTGCTGATGGTCATGATCATTTTGGTCATTCGGGAAATCCATCAGGACACGATTGAAGTGGCCCCCATTCAGGTGCCCACGAGTCTGGCCGATACGGGCCTGACACCAGCGGTGGTGGCGCTGCGTTTGCTTGACCAGATTGCGGCAGCGGAACGGGTGGTGACATCCGAAAGGGTGGTGCGCCCGAATGTCGAACTTGTCGGCCAAAAGCCCGATTTCAATGTGCCCATTGCCGGCATTTCACTGCGCACCCTGGCTGATATTGCGCGCAATCTGATTGGTATCGCACCGCGCCGCGTCTCAGGCGAAATCATTCTGAACGATGATAAGCTGAAGCTTCGCCTGCGCCTTGCGGGGCATGGGCAGATAGCTGATATCGGCGGCTTTGCCTTGAACCAGGTGGATGAGCTTTTGGCCGCTGGCGCGCCAGAGGTTTGGCGCTTTGTCTTCCCCAAGCTTTATGCGTGGCACCTGGCGCAAACCCTTGGCGTGGAAACCGAGGTGCGTGAACGGCTGACCCGCTTGCTGCTGCTGGATGGGCTTGATGCGGATGCGGAACGCACGGTGCGCGCGCTGATTGGCCGTTCCTTCCTGCGGTCTGGCCGCGGGCAGGAAGCCTATGCGATATTCGAAGTCCTGGTCGCGAATAACCCCAATGATGGCGGCTTCATTTATGGCCGCGGTCGCGCGCAATTCCTGCTGGGTAGGCTTGATGCCGCCATGGAGGATTACGCGCGGGCACGGCGATTGGACCCCGGCGCCTTCTGGATTCATACCGGCATTGCGCAAGTGATCCGCGCGCGGGGGGACTACGCAAAAGCCCTGGAAGAAATCGACAAGGGCTTGACCTTGCGGTCCGACGATCCAACGGCCATGACTGAAAAAGGCGAAATCATGCTCCGGCTTGGTCGTAGCCAGGATGCCTTGAAGCTGGTGCAGGATGCGCTGGTTTATGACCCCTATAGCCCGGCAGCGCATTTATTGCTCGGCCGGCTGCGCCTTGCGCAATATGATGGCAAGGCCGCGCTAGAAGCCATGACCGAGGCAACGCGCCGCGCCCCGACATCCATGGATGCCCATTTGGGCCTGGCCGAAGCTTTCCTGAGCATTGGCCGCACGGCAGAGGCAGAAGCCAGCCTGAACATGGCCCTAAGCTTGGGGCCAGTGCCGACACGGCTGGAGGGCCAGGTTGTGCGCATGAGAAGTGCTTTCAAGGAAATTGGCGATCCTGCAAACTGAAACACGCGGCCCAGAAGCCGCCCGATGCGCGCTGATATTCCAGGGCTATAGCTTCCGTCAGCAAATTCGATCACGCTATATCCCAAGCCAAGACCAGACGGGAGAATGCCGGCATGCCAACAACCCTGATCCGCAAGGCTGATCTGATTGTCGCCTGGGATGCGGCTGAAAAATCCCATACCTATCTGCCTGACGCAGATATGGCCTTCACCGATGGCGTGCTGCGTTTTGTCGGACGGCATTATGAAGGCCCCGCTGATGAGGTGATGGATGGCAAGGGCCTGATGATCATGCCGGGCCTGGTCAACATCCATTCCCACCCATCCAGTGAACCGATGAATAAGGGCTTGCTGGATGAGATCGGCTCACCAGGGCTCTATAATTCATCGCTTTACGAATACATGCCGATCTTCCGCGCGGATGCGGAAGCGGTGCCGCATTGCGTGCGCGTGGCGCTTTCAGAATTGATGCTCTCGGGAGTAACCACGCTTGCGGATCTTTCCATGGCGCATCCGGGCTGGCTTGATCTGCTGGCGGAAGCGGGCATGCGGGTTTGTGTGGCGCCGATGTTCCGTTCTGCCCGCTGGTACACCAAGAATGGCCATGTGGTTGAATATGAATGGGACGAAAAAGCCGGCGAGAAGGCCATGGAAGAAGCGCTGCGCCTGGTGGAACGCGCTGAACAGCATGAATGCGGCCGGCTTTTCGGCATGGTTGTGCCAGCGCAAATTGACACCTGCTCGGCTGGGCTTTTGAAGGATAGCCGGGCTGAGGCCAATAAGCGCGGGCTTTCCTGGCAGGTGCATGCGGCGCAATCCGTGGTGGAATTCCATGAAATCACGCGCCGGCACGGCACCACGCCGATCGGATGGCTTGATTCACTTGGGTTGCTTGGGGAACGCGCGATCATCGGCCATGGGATTTTCCTGGATGATCATCCTTCCACGCGCTGGCATACAGAAACTGATCTGAAGCGGCTGGCAGAAACCGGCACCACGGTTGCGCATTGCCCGACTGTTTTTGCACGCCGCGGTATCGCTTTGCGTGATTTGGGGCGGTATATGCGCAATGGCGTGAATATGGGGATCGGCACGGATACCTATCCGCATAATATGCTGGATGAAATGCGCTTGGCCGCGCATATCGCGCGCACCCAGGCGAATTCACCGCGCACGCTGCGCACCACGGATTTGTTCAATGCTGCGACCATTGGTGGTGCGACTGCGCTGGGGCGGGATGACATCGGCCGGCTTGCGGTGGGCTGCAAGGCGGATTTCTCCCTGGTGGATATCACCCACCCCATGATCCGCCCGGCCTATGACCCCATTCGCAGCCTGATCTACGCAGCGGGTGACCGCGCCTTGAAGGCGGTATTCGTGGATGGCCGCAAGGTGGTCGAAAATGGCGAGGTACTAACCATGGATTACCGCCAGGCGGCGGAGCACCTACATGAAGCCCAGCAGCGCGTGATTGGGAATGTGCCAAAGCAGGATTGGGCGCATCGCCAGGCGGAACAAATCGCGCCGCCTACCTTCCACTGGTCTTGAAGCGCGGGCTGGCAGGCGC
>JAPLOJ010000342.1:18001-21825 GCA_026400795.1 Alphaproteobacteria bacterium | reverse complement strand
AAAACATGGAAAAGGAGGTGACAACACGCGCCTTCCGATTATGAAATTCCCGCCGAAACAACGAAGCCGAAAAGAAATCTGGAACCACACGAATGTTAGGTTTATAAAATTGCCGAAACTTTGCGGCTGTCGGATCAATACCTATCAGATCGAGTCCGATTTCAGGATAAAATCCAAGCGTCGTCCCGTCATTGCTTCCGATATCAAGAACGATATCAGATTCCTTAAGTGAAATCATCTTGCTTATCTGGACGACCTTAGATTTAAGGTGATGCATCATACTGGCGTTTAGCCCAGACCGATAACCATAGTTATCTCCGTACATCTCCCCCAAATCGTGCATTCTGCTTTATGGATCATCTTGCCATTCTCCTGTCTTTAACGTCATTTCTTTGCAGTAGCGCGTAGTTCTGAAACCTCAAAATCCACCATCATCCTAATCATTGAGGCGAACTCAATTCTACGTCGCCAACCGAGCTTCGTTTCCGCCTTGGTTGGGTCACCCCGGAGTTCTACTGGCTCATTCCCGCGCAGAAGAAGCTTGTCTACTTTGAGGAACTTAGAACATTCAAGCCCCACGTGATGAAAGGCAATATCACAGAGGTCTTTCACAGAATGCGTCGTACCGGTCGCCACAACGAAATCCTCTGCCTCTTTCTGCTGAAGCATGAGCCACATGCACTCCACATAGTCTCCAGCATAGCCCCAATCGCGGCGCCCTTCCAGATCTCCTAACATCAGAAATTCCGCCATACCCAAGCTAATTTCTGCAGCTGCTCGACAAACTTTTTTTGATAGAAAGTGCGGATCTCGGCGATAGCTCTCGTGGTTGTAGAGAATAGCAGACGAAGCGAAAATACCATGCCTTTTACGATAAATCTCTACCATATTTTGTGCATACAGCTTGGCCGCACCATAACTGTTTCGTGGCCGACTTGGTGTGACTTCACTTTGCGGTGCACGGTCGGGGTTTCCGAATACCTCACTACTAGATGCCTGGCACAAACGGGCGCTGGGGTGCTCCAGTCTAATCGCCTCAAGAAGACGCGCCACTGCAATACCATTTGCGTCAGCGGTCAGCAGAGGGTCGTCATGCAACTGCCCGCTCGAAGCGCGCGCTGCAAGGTTATAAATCTCATTCGGGCGGTAGCGGGCGATAATTTCTCGAGCTTCGTCAAGCGTCCGCGCCCCGTATTCTATAACCTCCACGCCGGCTGGAAGACTCAGAGCGTCTTCAGTTTCCGGGGGAATAAGTCGGCTTGTTCCGACAACACGATAGCCTTTCAGCAAAAGATTTTCAGCCAAGAAAAATCCATCCTGACCTCTCACGCCGGTAATGATCGCTGTCTTCGTCATTCTTCACCGCTTTCCGACCAAATTACCAATCCAAAAAGGAGAGGAGAATAAATCCTTGAGAATGCCTTTCAGATGCGGCTTTAGGAGCAGGAAGAAACCAACGGCTGCCAGATTGACGATCATCCCAGGCAGCAAGCTAATGGCCCATGGGACGATCGAGTCCAGCACTTTGACCTTCGGACGGATCAGCCTTCTGAAGGCCTTGGAGTTATAGGAACCGAACGCACGATATAGAAGTAGATTCTTAATATTCCTCCATGGCTCCGAGGGCGAAACCGCAAATCTCGCATTCTCATTTATTGAAGCGAAGCTCCAAATAAGTTGGGGCCATTTAAACATCCAAATTTCGAATGCGCGCTCAGACCAATGAGCATTACCATATCGTATGGAGATCAGAGGTTTTGCTACGACAAGTGTCGTCCCCTTTAGGGGGGCTTGGAAGATAACACCTACATGCACAAACTCTGTTCCATAATACCTTTGGCGATCACGAGCGAGCCAAAGAGCGCGCCGCATTATGACCGCGCCGATGAAGGTTAAATGGCTTCCTGTTTCCTTCAGGAGTCGATCTGATTCCTCGGGAGGATAAATCAAGTCATTCTCGAACTCCAAACGCTTCGGAGTAAGTAACTCAGTTAAGTCGGCTGATCTTACTTCTGCGTTTACGATCACCAAATCATGCCCCTGCACGCACGCATCCAAAACCCGGCGAATGGCACCGGGTTTGAGCAGATCATCGTCTCCGAGAAGCCAGCAATATTGCCCGCGCGCAGCCATGACGGCTTTGTCAAAATCAATATCCACGCCGGATGCCTTATCTTCCCGAAGGTATCTAATATTCGAATATTTGGCTGTATATGAAGCGACTACTTCTTGTGTGTTATCTTTTGAAGCACCATCCAAAATGATGATCTCAATACTAGGTTCCGACTGGGAAAGAATGCTATCGAGCGTTTCGCCAATGAGGGTTCCGCGATTCATTGTGGCTATGCATAAGGAAAGCAGCACCTCAGGAATATTCAGATTTTCGATACCCGTATCCATCGTGTAGCTTTCTCATCTCGCCCGCGCAGTGAATTCTAAAAATTTTCGTATAACTACCTTGATACCTGTAACATGAGCTGCTCGCTTCAGAAGGGGTAGGAAAGAAATTGGGACTATGGTTAGGAAGCGATAGATTGCCACCTGGAGCCATACTTCCGAAGCAGCCGACCCGTAAAGGTCTGTGAATAGCTTATCCAACTTTGCAATTTCCTGAACCTTTTTCTCTCGAATCAAATCAAGCCGGAGTGCAAGAAAAATCTGAAGTGGGAACTCTGCCCGAAGGACACGCGTAATATTCTTGTGTTCATCTGACGTGAGGCCGAAAAACTCCCGCGAGATAGATTGGAAGCCATCAATACCAAGACGCCAACGATCAACTACGCTATCTTTAAGAAAGGAGTCGTTTTCACCACGTTTGTTCAGTAGGGGGCCGCCAATAAAACATATCATCACCCCCTGCATTTTCATAATCTCAAAAAATCGTGCGACATGCGCCCAGCAGGACCCTACAAATTTCTCATTCAACGGTACGGTTCGCCATGTGTCACTTTTAAAAATAACACCACTCATGAAGCTGACAAAAGCTTCTGTTGTTGCCGCGCGGGCGAAATAATCGCGGCGCTTCGCGTTGTCTGATAAATCGAATACCTCGCCTGGTTTCGCCCGAATCACCGGATGATTCGACAGAAATTTCATTTCCTTATCGCAGTTTGTGTGGCTGCAGAGTAATACGTCGTATTCTTTCTTGAGGTACGGCTTCACTAAAGCCAAGGCATCTGGTCGCATCACATCATCTGCGCTGAATAGCCAAATGAATTGCCCATGGGCTTCCGCTGCGACACGCGCCATATCACGGTCAATACCCAGCTTCTTATCTGTTCTGATATAGCGCAAATTTGGCAATCGGCAGGCAAAGGAAGCCACAACTTCCTGAGTGTTGTCCGTAGAGGCACTATCCAGCACTACAATTTCAGCGCCAGACAAGTCCTGCTGTTCCAGGGATTCAAGCGTTTCTGAGATGAAGGCGCCAAAGTTATAGGTAGGAATACAAATGGAAATCAAAGGCTGAGTAGAGGAACCAGGAGCGGCCTTCGCTGTTGCAGGGAATATCTCGTGCATTTTAGCGCCCGCCCTCATTGCCTTTTCAATTTTCGATAAAGCGAAATGTGATCATCCACTTGGCGCGTCCAGATCGCCTGGCCATAGCCCTCGCCGTTAGATTTTCGGCCCATATACGTGCGTAAGCCTTCACGAAGTGACTTTAAATCGCCCGGAGCAGCGTAAAAAGTATTTTCTTCGCTCACATAACCTTGCTTCCTCTGAGAAGTCGTCACCAAGAACGTACCCTGATTTTGCACAGCCAGTGCAGAGGTGTTCCAGGCACCGCCACCCTCAGTGAAGGGTAAAACCACGGCGTCTGCCAG
>JAPLOJ010000342.1:0-17969 GCA_026400795.1 Alphaproteobacteria bacterium | reverse complement strand
AAATGCGCGTCGCCCGCCCAGGTGGCACTTCGGGAACGTTCCGTTATTTCAGCATGATAGGGATCATTGGGGTCATGATGGAATGAGATCAACACCGTATGTACGGCTGGGTCTGCGATGTCAAAAAGCAAGTGAACGCCTTTATGAGGAGATGCGAAGCCAAAGTACAAAACAATCTGCTTGCCATCACTTGCCCATCTACGCCGCAGGGCCAGAATATCCGAATCAGCAAGACAACTCTTCGGTAATGTTGGGCCATTTTGTACTTGGATCGTTGTCTTTCGCCAGCGGAGACAGCGAAGCCAAAAGGGTGCGAGTTGCCAGAAATTTTCTCGCACTAAAACCAGCCCACCTGGCAGTAACGCGCTGATCCAATTGTCAAACCAAATTCGCCGGCAGGCATAACGGATCCCGCGCGCAAGACCACGCAAGGTGCGGGGCGGCTTCTTGAGGGGGTGAATGGTTTCAAGGATTAGTGGTTCATGCCAAGAAAAGACTAGAGGATACCCCTTAAACCAGGCGAGTAGTGCGAGCAGGTTTTGTTTGTGCCCCCAAAAAGCATAACCTTGCGTTGGCCATTGGATGTGAACAATATCGGGTTGCCATTCTGCCAGGGAGGCAAAGGCCGCACGAAGCCCGCCGGGTCCGCGCTTTACTAAAGGGAAAAAGGCAACTTTGCCTTGTGGTTCAGGTTTGATCCATTCACTTGTTAGGATAGCGACTTCCACACCCTCACGTTCACTCAACTCTCGCGCAAGACGGGCTGCATGGTCACCAACACCGCATGGTTCCGGCGGAACTGAACCGGAAACGATCATGATCCTCATTTTGAATTGCCGGCTGCCTTGCGCTGTAAAACGATCCACCCGAAGCTATAATTCTTCTCCGCACAATCAATGACGCGGTCGCCTGCGGTGAAATCAAAACTACCAACCGGTTCAAGCTGAAAACTTCTTGCTGTTTCGCAGAAGGTCAACACATCTTCGCGACTAAAGATAAGCCAATCCATATCGAAAAATTTGGTGCCAGAAGTATCAATTTTCTCTGGCCAAAAATCGAATGACGCGATGAAATAACCCCCGGGTCGCAGCAAGCGCCCGACTTCCATTGCCAATCTTGTACCATCAAACCCATGTTCAATGACAGAGATGGCCGTCACGGCATCCATGGATCCGTCAGCATAGGGTGTGGCCATGAAATCACCAATACGATAGTCAATCTTTCCAGCGAAAGGCATGTCCAGAACAGCTGGATTAAGGTCAATCGCAGTCAAATTGGTAAAACCAGCGCGATGCAGCGCCACTGGGATTTCCGATGCGAAGGCCCCAATATCAAGAATATGCGCCTGCTTCGACAATGACGCTTCGATAAATTGAATGGTTTTCAGAACGTCCCAGCTTTTGACGACATCCCCGATCTGCTGCGCGCGCCGCAGTCCCAAGCGCCGAAGCCATGCCTGAGTTCCTGTATCCAACGTAGAGAGGCCCCTGCGCGCCAATTCCGCGCGAGCCTTTTCAATTTGACTGTTTGATTTCAGGATTTCTAGCATTTGAATGCCACCTTGTTGTTAGGATGCATTTTTGGTCTTGGAGCGTTATGCGGCCGCTATCTTCGACTTCTTGATTAGGATACCCGCAATTCTACAGCAGTAATGGGCACCATAACCATAGATGAAAAACCAAACTAGGGCCGCTTCCATTGTGACATTGCCAATTCGCGTTCAGCCGCAGTTAGGTCTTTTTGGATCATTTCAGAGACCAGTTCCTTGAAGGATATCTTGGGTACCCAGCCGAGATTTGCTCGCGCTTTTGAGGAGTCGCCCAATAGAGTCTCTACTTCCGCGGGGCGAAAATAGCGCGGGTCCACCGCCACGATGGTGCGGCCATGTTGGTCAATGCCCTGTTCCTCCGCGCCGTCCGCACGCCAATTCACCTCAAGGCCAATTTCCTGCGCGGCAATTTCGATGAATTCCCTAACGCTGTGTTGTTCGCCTGTAGCGATGACATAATCCTCTGGCTTTTCTTGCTGCAGCATAAGCCATTGTGCTTCTACATAGTCCTTGGCATGGCCCCAATCACGTTTCGCGTTCAGGTTTCCCAGATAGAGACAATCTTGAACGCCAAGCTTGATGCGTGCCAGGGCGCGGGTTATTTTACGCGTTACGAATGTTTCACCGCGTATCGGTGATTCATGATTGAAGAGTATTCCGTTGCAGGCAAACATTCCATAGGATTCTCGATAATTCACGGTGATCCAATGCGCGTATAACTTGGCTACTCCGTAAGGGGACCGAGGGTAGAATGGCGTTTTCTCGGTCTGCGGAATTTCTTGAACTTTACCAAAAAGCTCAGAAGTAGAAGCTTGATAAAAGCGCGTCTTTTCCAGGCGAAGGGTCCGGACAGCCTCCAAAAGGCGCAAGGTCCCGAGAGCATCTGAATTGGCTGTATATTCAGGCTCCTCAAAGGAAACCATCACGTGGCTTTGGGCCGCCAGATTGTATATCTCGTCAGGCTTCACCCGCTCAACGATATGCAAAAGGCTACTTGAATCAGTCATGTCCCCGTGATGCAGGAAAAGCCTCGCATCCTTATCATGAACATCAGCGTAAAGGTGATCAATCCGCGCCGTGTTGAAAAGGGACGTCCTGCGCTTAAGGCCATGCACAATATAGCCCTTACCCAGCAAGAATTCTGCAAGGTAGGCACCATCCTGGCCGGTGATGCCGGTTATGAGAGCTGTGCGGGTCATAATTCTAATCCTGAACAGGACATCCTGAAGACGTTAGAACAGGGGAGACGTGGCTTCAGGGGTTGAAAAGGTTTCCCTGATTGCTGCGCTGATGGCCTTCTGTCAAGATTTGTTTCAAACGGGATGATCCGTCCACTTTCTGGCAGAGTATCTGCTTTTGGATAGCAACTTTATGCTTGTTTTCCTGCCCTTTTGTCTTTACCAAATTCCCAAGAAAGATGGCTCTTTATTCGGGGGATGTCGCGTGATCGGAAGGGTTATTCGAGCAGTTTGGCGCAGGATCAACCCTGGTGGACCCCATGAGGTCACAATGTCGAGTTTACAGCCTGGGCGGCCTGCCGTGGAGGGAGACGTTGATTTAGTCGTTCGAAAAGCTTTTTTTGATGAACAGGCCTATCGAGGAATCATTATAGAAGTTGGGGCAGCCAAACCTGATTATCTCTCCATAAGCGCCAGCTTTAGAGGGCTCGGCTGGCGCGCTATTGCGGTTGAACCGAACCCGGTTTTTGCGGAATTGCACCGCGCACTAGGACATGAAATTATCGAATGCGCTTGCGGTGAGTCCGATCAAGAAAGCGTTTCATTTTTCGTTGTTGAGAATCGAGGTGAATATCTTGGGGGCACTGTCTCCAATGAGAGTTTTTCATCTCTTGGTATTCGCGGCAGATTTGCGGATTTGATGGGAACAGTTGATACCTCGACCAAGGAAATTCGTGTTCAAGTCCGCAGGCTCGATACGCTGCTTTCGGAACTTGAAATTACACAAGCCGATGTAGATATCCTATGCATTGATGTCGAGGGATGGGAGCTGGAGGTACTTTCTGGCCTTTCAACTGAAGAACCTGGTCCCAAGATTTTGATTGTCGAGAATTTTTTCGGCGATTCGGAATATGTGAATACGATTGTCCAACGCGGCTATCGTTTGTGGAGACGCATTGAGCCTAACGACGTTTTTGTAAGGATCGCGCCGCCTGTGCCCAAGCTGCACCTTGTCAACGGGGTACCAATCCTGATTGCTGCGCTGTTGGCCTTCTGTCAAGATTTGTTTCAAGAGGGATGACCCGCCCAGTCACTGGCAAAGTATCTACTTTGAATTAGCAGCTTCAAGCTTGTTTTCGTGCCTTTTTGTCTATACCAGATTCCTTTGAAAGATGGCTCTCTTTGAACCGCCCTGGGTTTGCCGAAGGCGATTCAGTGTATTGTCTACACGTCTGTGGACAGGAAGCCTTCTGCCTTGTCGCGCGCCTATATCAAGCCAAGTCTAGCCAAAAAGCGTCCTAGACCAGATGTTCTTCTGGGACGCCGCGAAGTTTCGCTGACGTGTCAGCACGTTATCACTTAACGCCTTCAACCCGGTCGCACTCCGCAGCAGTCCGGCAATGGTGTCTGCCGAGCGGTCGGGGTCATCCAAATGCAGGCATGGAAAGTCCCCAAAATACGGGAAGCCAAGCATTGTCTGTTCGGATGCGAGAAAGGGCGTCCCGTAGCTCGCAGCTTCAGCGACCTTGAACTTCATCCCGAAGGTGTTCTCCACGGGACACAGAAACAGACTGGCTGTCTTAAACAGCCGCTCAACTTCGGCCGGTGTCGAGGGTCCCATTAGGTCTATCGAGGGGTTATGATACTCAACCGGGACCTGATCCGGCGAGGCGCCGATGATCACGAACTTCGCGTCAGGCACACGTGCCAACACCTTCGGAGCTAATTTTGAGACTATATACTTGATTGCCAGCCGGTTTGGATAGTGGCCAACGTTGCCTACAAAGAACAGCGTCTTGTTTCCCTGATACCTCCAAAGCTCGGGGCTCTCGTCCAGGTAGGATGTGACCACGGCGGTCCGGCCGGCCGGCAAGTAAGAAGGCACATCGGGAGCCCCAATAGCTATCGTCTTGTCGAAGGTCCTGTGGATCCGCCGCTCTAGTCGAGCCAGGCGCCAACGGCTGATCCGCCCAATCCAGCGGGAACGTGGTGAGTTGTCGACCGCGAGCATATCTGCGTAAAGATCGGCCTCTCGATTTACCGTCACAACGAATTTAGGAACCGGGATTTGCTCCACTCCCCGCCAGAATAGAACCGCTGGGAGGTAATCAAACAAGACGCAATCAGCTCGCCAGTGGCCTATGGCCCAGCTTGCGGCCTTAGCAATATGTAACTGGTTGTGAGCCTCGAGCTCATACGGGAAGCGAAACGCCTTTTTAGCGATCAGATCCATCGCCCCGACAAAGGTTCGTCGCTCGGGCTGGAAGGTGGCTGGGCCGATGGGGTTTACGGGGACGTAAAGAAGCTCAATACCCATCTGCTTGAAAAATTCTTCGGTACCTTGTCGATTCGCCTCAGCGTTCGCGTTGACCACGAACAGCTCAATACCGTCATCTTCGGAAAGCCGCTGCACGAGATTCTTTCCGTAGATGTTGCCGCCCAATGCATACGCCGTAGGAGCAAAGGTACCTATCGAGAAACAAAGAACGCGCCGCTTAGCCATTTTGTCTCCATCACTCAATCTTAGGTGGTTCTTTCTCTCCACACGAGTCACGGCATCCTCGTTCTGAGCCGTTGTCCTCGTAGAAATCGGCCTGTGACTGATCGGCTGCCACGCGGTCCGACCAGCACTAACCGGGCGCGCAGACACTTGCGGTCCGCCCCTTTTCCGTCGGTGCACTATGTCAGGTGTTTACCGAAGCACGACTAAACCACCTCATCCCCCACAATCCGCCCCGCCTCCAGCCTGATCACCCGGTTGCACCAGCGCTTCACCACATCCATGTCATGCGTGGCAATCACCAATATCTCGGATGCCTTAACCAATTGCTCAAGCCGCGTTTGCGCTTTCGCCATGAAATCGGCGTCGCCCGCGCTGAACCATTCATCCATCAGCAGGATTTGTGGCTGAAAGGCGGTTGCCACGGCAAAGGCCAGGCGGATGGACATGCCGGCGGAATAGCCGTGGATGGGCACATCCAGAAACTCACCAAGGCCGGAAAACTCGCCTGCATCTGCCTCAAGGGCTGCAATCTGCGCAGCATCCAGCCCGCGGTAAAGGCCTCGAAGGCGTATGTTATCCCGCCCAGTTGAAAGACCATCCATGCCCGCGGCGGGGTCAATCAGGCAGCCGATCTCCCCATCCACCGTCAGGCGGCCGCCAACAGGTTCATAAATACCGGCCAGGGTGCGCAGCAGGGTAGTTTTGCCGGCGCCGTTATGGCCGACCAGTGCCACCCTTTCCCCGCTTTCGATGGTAAAGTTCAGGTCGGAAAGGGCGGAAATCACCACGCGGTTCTGTGGATCTTCCTTCACCCGACGGCTCGCCACACCAAGCAGGCGCTTTTTCATGCTGCGCGCAAAGTGGTAAAGGGGAAATTCAATGCGCAGATCTTCGGCGCGAATGCTTGCCATGGCGTCAGACCCAGAATGCAATTCGGGAACGGAATCGGGCGAATAACAAACCGGCCAAAACCACGTGTACCGTAGTATAAAAAACAGCCGCAACCCAGGCAAGCAGCGGCCCCCCCCCTTCCACCAAGGGCCCCCTTACTGTTTCCAAAAGGGCATAGAATGGGTTCAAGGCCATCCATACCATAGCATCGCCCAAAAGCTCCGGCTTCCAGAGGATTGGTGAGGCAAAGAAGGCCAATTGCACAACATTCCCAACAAGCGATGGAATATCGCGGAACCGCGCGCACATCATTCCAAGTAACAGCCCGCCAGCCAACATATTGATGCCAATCAGCAGTAGGCCAAAGATGGCAAGGAAACCCTCGGGGCCAGGCACATGCCCAAACACCAGAAATACGAGCAGGATGATCGGTAGGGAATGCGCCGCCACCAATGAATTGCGGAAGGCGATGCGAAGCGCATGCAGGGTATAGGGCAAGCGCATCTGGCGAATGACACCCTCGGCACCGATAAGCGTGCTGCAAGCCTCAGTGATGCAGGTTGACATCCATTGCCAAATGATAAGGCTCACTGCCAGATGGGGCAGGTAATTCGCGAGATCCAGCTTAAATAAGGTGCCGTAAAGCAGTCCAAGCCCAATCAGCATGATCAGGGTGGAAAGCGACATCCAAAGCGGCCCAAGCACGGAACCGCGGTAGCGATTCCTCAGGTCAAGCCGTGCCAGCGCAAGCGCCAGCCGCCATTGGGATAGGCCATCCCTTAAATCGGCCAGCGCCCTTTCCACGTGGCGCGGATTGGCTGCGTCAATGGACAGGTAGTGTTCGGGTCTGGGCATGGATGTAACAGACATGGGGTATGGCTAGCATGATGGCCGGCATCCTGCCACTCGCGGTGCGCCCGTAATCAAAAAAGGAACCACGCCCAAGCCTTACCCTTCCCCGCCGCCATTTCGCTAGTGCCGGCATGGCGGCGCGCGCCCGGCAGCTTCTGTGACCGGAAAGCCCCCGCCAACGCTGCGCCTTGACCACCGCGCGCCCCTGTTCCTAACGTGCCTGGAGCTCGCTTTGGCGCGAACCAAGCGGCCCATATCAGCGAGATATTCCAGGAAGCCCATGGCCAAGCACCGTTTTCAACCGACACAATACTTCAACGCGATCGGCGTCGCAGAACCCTGCCTGCGCGTTGCTGATGGCGACACCGTTGTGACCGACACAATCGATGCGTCCGGCCTGGATGCGCGGGAGGTGACGGTCGCCAGCCGGCCGAATCCGATGACGGGTCCGTTTTTCATTGAAGGCGCCGAGCCCGGAGACACGCTGGCCGTGCGGATCGATCGGCTGACACCGAGCCGAGCCACCGGCTGGACCTACTCACCGCTCGCCCTGACCGTGCTGGACCCGGCCGCCATCCTCGAGAGGCCACCGCAGCAGCGTGTGGTCTGGGATATTGATCGCGAAGCCGGAACGGTGCGGCTGCAGGACAAGGTGAAAGGGCTTGAGGATTTCGCCCCGCCCATCCAGCCGATGATCGGCTGCTTCGGGGTTGCACCGGCTGGTGGGCAGGCGCTGTCCACCGCGACCAGCGCGCAGAATGGCGGCAACATGGACTATCGGCTCTTCGCGCCCGGCACGACGGCCTGGTTTCCCGTCTCGGTGCCCGGAGCGCTGTTTTATCTGGGCGACGGGCATGCCTGCCAGGGCGACGGCGAGATCGTCGGCACCGGCATTGAGACTTCCTTTGAAATGGAGGTCACGTTCCGCGTGCTGAAGCGGAAGATCACCTGGCCGCGGGGCGAGACGGCCGACGACATCTTCACCGTTGGCAATGCCCGGCCGCTGGACCAGGCGCTGCAGCACGCCACGACCGAGATGTCGCGCTGGCTCGGCGAAGATTATGGTTTGGACGCGCGCGCCGCCAGCCATCTGATGGGCCAAGTCGTCCGCTATGATATCGGCAATGTCTTCAATCCCGCCTTCACGGTTGCCTGCCGCATTGCCAAACGCTGGCTGCCGAAGCGATAGCGTTGGACGTCACGCCTAGACCCGGACTTCCTGTTTCGTAAGCCGTGTCGGCCCGCCGGACAAAAGATGTTCCCGCTGATGTGCCTATGGGCGGCATGATTCAGCCGCGTTGCGCAGAAATTTGTGCCGTGCCGATACGAAAAACCCGATTCAACCCTTGCGAAGCCGCGCATTTCGGCATTCCAATACAGCTATCGCCCTGCGGGGCTTGGGGAGGAGAAAGATCATGATGAAAAAGCTTGTAATGGGCCTGACAGCGGTGATGCTCGCCGCGCCGGCCTTGGCGCAGCAGGCGCCCGTGCCCGGCTGGGCAGTGGGCCGGCCGGAAGGGTCAACGCTGGCGCCACACGCGCCGCGCCTGACCGTCACCCCCCTGGCGGAAGTGCCGGTGGGCGCCATTCGCCTGCCACCCGGCTTCCAGGCCGAGGTTTTCGCCCATGGCATTCCCGGCGCGCGCATGATGGCGGAAGGCCCGCGCGGTACGGTGTTTGCCGGCACGCGCGCCATTGGCCGCGTTTATGCCATCAGCCGCAATCCGGATGGCACCACCCGTACGCGCATCATCGCTGAGCGTCTGGTGCAGCCCAATGGGTTGGTGATGATTGGTGACAGTCTCTATGTCCTCGCGGCCAATCGCGTGCTGCGTTATGACAATATCGAAGCCAATTTGGACAATGTGCCAGCGCCGGTGGAACTGACGGCGGCCTTCGCGCTGCCGACCGAGCAGGAACATGGTGGTAATCACCACTGGAAATTCGCCTCGCTTGGTCCGGATGGACGAATTTACACAAATGTCGGTGTGAACTGCAATATATGCGAATTTGATCGTGACAAATTCGCGCTTTTGGTGTCCTTCAACCCGGATGGCAGCGGACGGCGGATTGAAGCGCGTGGCGTGCGCAACAGTGTTGGCATGGCGCATCACCCGATCACGCGGGAGCTTTGGGCCACGAATAATGGCCGCGACTGGGCCGGCAATGAATGGCCGAATGATACGCTGCACCGCGTGCGCCAAAGCGGCGAAGATCACGGCTTCCCTTATTGCACCGCCGGTGATCCTGATCCGCAATTCAATGCCGGGCGGAATTGCAATCAATTCGTGAAGCCGGCGGCGCTGATGGGCCCGCATACTGCCGCCCTTGGCATGCGCTTCTACACGGGCACAATGTTCCCTGAACAATATCGCAATCAGGCCTTCATCGCACGCCGCGGTTCCTGGAACCGTGACAAGTTGAGCGGCTATGATGTTGTCGTGGCGCATACGGATGCGCAGGGCAATGTGACCCGCGTTGAGGAATTCCTGACCGGCTTCCGCGATGATGCCAATCAGCGCTTCCATGACCGGCCCGTGGATGTGCATGTCATGCGCGATGGGTCTCTGTTGGTCGCGGGTGAGCAAATGGGTGCGATTTATCGCATCACCTATCGCCGGTGAGGCTGGGCGTAACCCTGGCGGCGGTCCTTGCGGCCGCCGCCTTTTCTTTGCCGGCTGCTGCCGCTGATCCCGCGCGCGGTGCCGTGGTTGCGGCGGAACGCTGCGCCGCCTGCCATGGCATGGATGGCAAAAGCAATGTGGCGGAGATACCGCGCCTCGCGGGGCAGCAGGCGGGTTTCATCACCCTGCAAATGATCCTGTTTCGGGAAGGCATTCGCCAAGTGCCAGCGATGCAGGCCCCCACCGAAAAGCTGAGCGATACGGATGTTGAGGCGGTGGCGGCTTATTTCGCGAGCTTGCCCTCCGCCCCGCCTGAGGATAGCACGCCGCGCGATGCGGCGCTGATGGCGCGCGGGCAGGCCATTTCGGCGGCGCGCAATTGTGGCGTGTGTCATTTGCCGAACTACGCGGGGCGCGCGCAAATGCCGCGGCTGACCCATCAGCATGAAGCCTTTCTGGCGCATACCATGACGGAGTATCGCGATGGCAACCGCGTTGGCATTGATACGCAAATGAATGGCGCGGTGCAGGGGTTATCGGATGCGGATATCGCAGCACTTGCGCATTACCTCGCGCATCAGGATTGAGCGGCTGAGAATTCCCGGTAAATGAAGGCAGCATCGCCTGCTTCTGCAATGGCTGAAGCGAGTACTGCGTGATGCGGTGACAGCGCGCAGGCAGGATCGGTTGCGGCGGCATCGCCGATCAACGCAAAGGCTTGGCAGCGGCAGCCGCCCCAATCGCGTTCGGCATTTTCGCACCCCTGACAAGGGCTTGGCATCCAGGCGGTTCCGCGGAAGCGATTGAACGCCTCGCTATCCTCCCAGGCAGCGCGCAGGCTTGTGCTTCGGATATTGGGAAAGACCATGCCGGTGATGGATTCCGCCGCATGGCAGGGCAGCACATTGCCGGCAGGAGAGACGGCAAGGAAGCGATTGCCCCAACCGCCCATACAAGGCTTGGGCCGCGCCGCGTAATAATCCGGCACGACATAATCAATCACCAGCCGCCCCTTATGGCGTGCGCGCGCGGCTTCAACAACGCGCGTCGCCTCATCCAGTTGTGTGCGCGTGGGCATAAGTGCGGCGCGATTTTCAAGCGCCCAGCCGTAATATTGCACATGTGCCACTTCCAGCCGCGCCGCGCCCCAGGCAATCGCCAAGTCGATCATCGCTGGCAGATTATGCAGATTCTGCCGATGCACCACGGCATTAAGCGTGAGCGGCAGGCCCGCTTCACGCACCAGCCGGGCCGCCACCTGCTTGCGCGCATGGGCACCCTTCATGCCGCCGATGCGTTCCGCGCCCTCAGCCTCGGCATCCTGGATAGAAAGCTGCACGTGATCGAGGCCCGCAGCCTTCAGCCGCGCGAGTAGGGGCGCATCCAGCAGCACGCCGGCAGTAATCAGGTTGGTGTAAAGCCCCGCATCGCGCGCAGCGGCGGTTATCTCCACAATGGGCAGCCAAGCTCCGCCGCTTGCGCGAAAACATCGGCCCATTCAGCGGTAGTGAGTTCGCCGGAAGCGCGTGTCAGCTCCAGCGGGTTGGAGCAATAGGGGCAGCGCAGAGGGCAGCGATGCGTGACCTCCGCCAATATGGCCAACGGCGCATTCATGCTTGCAGCGCGCCGCGATTGGTCAAATCTTCCACCATGGCGTGCACATCGGCGGCGATCGCATCGCGGGGGGCGGCGAATTTGGCAACCAGCGCATCAATAATGGCGTCCAAATCACGCGCGCCATCCACCAGATGCAGCACTTCAAGCGCAGTCTCATCCGGGATGAACATGCGCTCTGGCGCCATGACCACCCAGCGCGCCCGGGCCTTGTCATGATGCAGCCGGACACCCGGCGCGAAGTGCGGGATCATGGGCGAAAGGCCCCGGGCGGCGGCAGGCCGGGCGCGACATACGCAAAATGCAGCGCATCCAATTGTGCCCAAAGCAGATCGCATTTGAAGCGGAGTGCCGCCAGCACCTGTTCCTGCTTTTCCGCCGTATCGGCGTATTGCTTCACATAGGAAAGCGCGAAGGCCACATCTTGCGGTGCCTGCGTCAGGCGCGGGGTGAAATAGGCGAGTGTCTCCGCAGTGACGAAGTCATAATTGCGCAACATGCCAGAGACACGCTGGGAAATGATATCGGGTGAGAACATTTCCGTGAGTGAGGAGGCAATCGCTTCCAACAGCGATTTTTCGCGTACGAAACGGACATAGGCATCCACGGCGAAGCGTGTGGCGGGCAGCAGTCCCTGCAGCGAAACCACATAGGCGCGGTCAAGCCCAAGCCCATCGGTCAAGGCGAGCCAGCGTTCAACTCCGCCCAGATGCGTGCCATCGCCATCATGATCCACCAGGCGCCGGCGCCATTCGCGCCGCAAGTCGGGTGTGGGCAAACGCGCGAGCAGCGACGCATCCTTGGCCGGGATGGAGGCCTGATAATAGTAGCGATTAAGCGCCCAGGCCTGCACCTGCGCTTTCGTAAGCTTGCCGCCATGCAGCAAATGATGAAACGGGTGATGGATGTGATAGCGTTCCGCACCAATCGCGCGCAGCGCCACTTCCAGCGCATCGGGTGACATCAGGCTCACAGGCAAAGCTCCATACCATCTTCGGCCACTTCCCAGCCGGCCGCGGTGAGCGTGGCGCGTTCCGGGCTATCGGCCAAAAGGGCGGGGTTGGTATTGTTGATGTGCACGAAAATCCGCCGTGCAACGGGGATGGTTGTGAAGGCTTCCAGCGTGGAGCCTGCGCCAGTCATGGGCATATGCCCCATGCGGCGGCCGGCTTTTGGCCCGGCACCAAGGCGGATCATTTCATCATCCGTGAACAGCGTGCCATCAAACATGACGCAGGCCGCGCCGGCCAGGCGGGTGCTGAGTGGTGTGGTCATCATCGCGCAGCCTGGAATGTAATGCAGCGTGCCGCCGCCCGCCGAAAGTGCTAATCCAAGCGCTTCGCCGTCTGCGGCAATGGCGGGTTCCGCGCTGCCTTCGGCGAACAGCGGCACCTTGCCCGGCACGGCATAGGCGGTAATGCTCATGCCAAGCAGGCTAAAGGGTTGTTCAATCGTAATGGCGTGGCGCGTGACATTGGAGGGGTTCAGCGCGCGGAATATCGGGTTCTGATCCAGCACCGCAAGGCTTTGTGGTGCGCCATGCAGGCTGAAGCGATGGCCTTCGCGCAGATGCAAAAGCCCAGCGATGGTATCAACCTCGGCCCCTGTCAGCAGCACGGCCTGGATTGGGGAGTTGCGCAGCCGGTCAGGGCGCGGATGTAGCGCCGGGGTGGCCGCGATTTGTTGGCGCAAATCTGGGCTGGCGTTGATCACCAGCCAATTCTCCCCATCCGCCGAAGCGGCGATGCTCGCCTGGCTGCGCGGCGGCGCGGCGGGATCTCCCGCACGCGATCTCTGGCAGCCGGTGCCGGCGGAATTCCATTGCGGAAATCCGCCCCCGGCGCCGGCGCCGAGTATGATCACCCGGAGCATGCAGTAACGCCCCGGGGCAGTCCGTTCAGCCGATTTCGGCGCAGGCGTAGCAGTTGATTTCGCTCGCGAGCGAGACTTCGACGATCTTGGGGGTCTTCCAGGCCATGATTTATCCTCCGGTTGAAGCTCCGGCTGGATGCCGGCTTTTGGCATATTGGCCATTTTGGCGGGCTTCATCAAGCGGCATTCTGGTGGGCCGAGGCGTTTCTGAGGTGGATCAAGACAGCTACCGGCCTCATGCCACCGCACTCCCCGGCTGGAAGATCGCACTATCGCGCCACGCCTGAAGGCAGCTACGCGCCCAATCAAGGGCGGCAATAGTCAGGTCGCGGGCCAGCAGAGCTTTTGGATCGTCGGGGGTCGGGGGTGGGCATCGTGTCACCATCAGTCGGCACGCAGCGGCGTGCGGTTGCGATGGCACTGCATTCACATCAGTTTTTTCACCCGTAAAAGAAACCTGAAATGGTCGGATGCGTTTTATTTCGGGCGCTATTTCGGGCGCGATTTCAGGCCCCGCCGATGCGCCGCCCCGATGCTATTCGCAACGGGAAGAGTTCAAGCAGCATGCCGGGCGCATCGTGTGCATACTGCCGCATGCGAGGCTTGAATTGACGCGCGTTCCTTCAAAAGCTCAACGCATTAGGCCGGCGGTCAATAGAGATCGGAGGTTGGCGTCTCAAGGTCGGCGCGCAGATCCATTTGATCGACGCGCGGTAGCAATTCGCCTAGTCGTCGCGTCCGACCGAGAATGAAGTTGCGCATCCGACCTCCGGCCGAGCCACCGGAGAAGAAAGTGTAGCCAGAATCATCGAGGAACAGGGCCGCTTCGCCTGATCCAAATGTCTCTCGGATAAAGTCACGACACCGCGTTGCCCACTCTAGGTCGCGTGGACTCTAGGGATTCCGCAATTTTCTGATATGTGATTCAAGGTGCTTTTTGGGGGCACCTATGGGAGTTTTGGATCGGCTGGTATTGAGTGACGATGCCTGGGAACGGATGGCGCCATTGATTATTGGTCGCCCTGATCAGAAAGGTTCGACGGGGCGCGATAACCGCATGTTTGTTGAAGGGGTGCTATGGATTGTGCGCACTGGTTCACCGTGGCGCGATCTACCGGAAGCCTTTGGCGAGTGGAACAGCGTATTCCGTCGTTTTAGCCGCTGGAGCCAAAAGGGTGTTTGGCTTCGCATTTTCGAAGCAATGGCTGACGATCCGGATTTTGAATACCTGATCGTGGACAGCACTATCATTCGCGCCCATCAACACGCTTCCGGCGCAAAAAAGGGGGGGCTGAAGATCAGGCCCTGGGCCGTTCGCGCGGCGGGTTGAGCACGAAAATCCATATGGCTGTGCGCGGTTTGGGCAGCCCGGTGCGATTTGTCCTCACTGGGGGCCAGCGTGGGGATTGCCCTCAAGCCCATGGGCTCATTGAGGGGCTTCCCGCCGATGTTTTTATCGCCGATGCCGCCTACGATGCTGATCCACTACGCGAAGCTATTGCGGAAAAAGACGCCATCGCCGTTATTCCGAACAACCCATCCCGCGCGACGAAGCATCCTTTTGACAGGCATCTCTACGCGCAGCGCCATTTGATCGAGTGCTGCTTCAGCAGGCTAAAGCAATTCCGCCGCGTCGCAACGCGTTACGAAAAAACCGCAAGAAACTACCTCGCCGTCGTGACACTCGCAGCCACCATACTGTGGTTAAGATAGATAAGTGGCCACACCACCTAGTGCCTCAGTCTCGACGTCTCTTTCCCTGGAATCTCTAAATACGTTGTTGCCCTCGTTCATGAAGGCCCCCAAGGCGTCCTTCGCTGCGCCCTTACGGTCTTTCTGGTCGGCGCGGCGTCGCAGCACCGAAAGCGTCTGCTCCGTCTCCTCAGCCAGCACCTTCGGCGCGGCAACGAGCATGATTCCGAAGATTAGCACGGCGACAGCGAACGGCGTGGCAGCCGTGGCTATTCGAACCCATAGGGTAGCTTCGTCTGTCAGATACCAGATCAGCGCCCCGAGCACCACTTGCCCGAGCAGCAGGACGACAATCGCTTCGACGGTATCGGTTTTCGTGGCCCTTCGGGTATCTCGCCAAGCCCGACTGAAGATCGCGCACCAATAGCCCATCCGCCGCCCCTTTTCGTTTCATTTTCCTGTCGTATTAGGCCAGCGAACGGTCGCTGCCATGCCATTGCGGCGAGAAGCTCATCGGCGGCTTCCAGTTCCTGCGCCATGTCCTGCACCGTGACCTACTGTTGTTGTGAGATAGACGACGGCATCACCCGATGGCGGCGCTATCAATACTGGATTCCATCGCACCAATGCAGCGCCAGTTTTTGGCGCTTTGTTACACTGAAGCCCGTTGCACTGTGGAATCCACATGTCATAGATTCCTGACAACCTTGAGAAGTTGCTGTAGCTGCAGCCAACGCTTGGTCGAAGCCATGGTTCCTTCCTGGAGATTTTGTATGCGGGGAGCAAACGCGCTCGACATCGCTAGCGCCAGGCCGAAAATATGGGTTGCAGTTTGCACCATGGCGGTGTGAATTCAATGACTTAGGTGCAACCCTGGGCCCCTCAAGTTTGCACTTGGGTTGCACCATCGGGGCGTCATTTAAGGAGCTTTAGCGCCACCTGATCCTTTATCCTATTGCCTAAGCCCGCAGGCTGATCTGAATGGACCATGATTGACCAAACAACAGATATCACGCATTGCCGCCATCAACCGGCAGCACCTGCCCGGTCACCCAGCCGGCATAGGGGCTGGCAAAAAACAGCACGGCATTGGCAATATCCTCGACCGACCCAAGACGGCGCATCGCAAGCCGTCCGATCAGCGCCTTCTGACCGTCATCACCATAGCTTTCGAATTGCTTGATGCTTGATGGATTGGAAAGCACGAAGCCCGGCGCTACAGAATTCACCGTAATCCCATAGGGCCCAAATTCGCGCGCCAGCTGCCGCGTAAGCCCAACCAAGCCATGCTTGCCAGAGCCATAAGCCTGAATGCCGGTCAGGCTTGCCTTCAAGCCCGCGCCGGAGCTGATGGTGACGATGCGCCCCTTCTTCGCTTTCTTCATGCCGGGTGCCGAGGCACGCGCCAGCGCAAAGGCAGCATGCAGATTGATGTCAATGATGGCGTGCCAATCCTCATCGCTCACTTCCTCGATCGGGCGCATCACTTGGCCGCGCACGCCGCCGGCATTGGAAACAAGTATTTCGATGGGACCGCCAGTGGCATCTTCAATGCGCTTGATCCAGCCGGCGGCTGCGCCCTTCGCAGTCAAGTCAAAGGCATCGGTGGTGATGGTGCCTGGCGCCTTGGCCGTCTCAGTCAATTCAGCGGTTGAAATATCGCAGGCGAAGACCCGCGCACCAAGGGCGGCGAAGGCGCGCGCAATGGCCTGGCCAAAACCATGCCCGGCACCCGTGACAGCGACGGTAACATTGTCAAAGCGGATATCCATGGGAAGGCTCCTTACTCGGCAGGGGAAAAAGCGTCGCGCGTCACACCATTCAATTCACGCATCAGCGCAACCCAGGCGGCAAAGCCTTCAGCGATGGAGGTTTCGCGCCAGTTCTCATTGGGGGCGTGAAAATCCTCATCGGCGGTCGCGAAGGAAAACATGACGGTATCAATGCCCGCGACATTGCGCGCAATATCAGCAAGCGGCAGCGTGGCCCCCATGCGCACGCGAAGCGGCTTTCGGCCAGTGGTGCGTTCCAGCGCGGCCTCTGCCGCCCGCAACAAGGGGTGCGAAGCCGGCAGTGAATAGGCATAAGTGCCATCGCGCGTGTTGGTGATGGAAAGCTCAGCGCCCTTGGGGCAATGGGTGCGCAGATGTTGGGCCACGGCTTCACGCGCAAGTGCCGGGTCTTGGCCTGGCACCAGACGCATGGAAAGCTTTGCATGCGCCAGAGCGGGAATGACGGTCTTGCCGCCAGCGCCGGTATAGCCGCCCCACATGCCATTCACATCAAGCGTGGGGCGCAGCCAAAGCCGTTCCAGGAAATCCACCGGCGCAAGATGGCTTGGCGCGATTCCGATGGAAGCATCATGCTGCGCAACATCGAAGGGAATACGCGCCAATTCCACGCGTTCTTCGGGTGAAGCTGCGCTGGCGCCGGCCCAAAAGCCTTCCACCGCAACCTGCCCATCCGCATCATGCAATGTCGCGATCAGGCTTGCCATGGCGTGCAGCGCGTTCGGTGCGACACCGCCATAACGGCCGGAATGCAGATCCTTGGCCGCGCTACGCAGCGTGATTTCCATGCCGGTATTGCCGCGCGTGCCCACTGTCATTGTCGGCAAATCCGCCCGCCAGCGCGCGCCATCGGCGGAAAGCACTGCATCTGCCGCAAGCAAAGCCCCATGGCGGGACAGCAGGGCGCCGAGCGTCGCTGAGCCGCATTCCTCCTCACCTTCCAACAGTAGCGTCACGTTGACGGGTAGCTTGCCTTCAACGGCCAGAAAGGCGCCGAGCGTTTCAAGCGCCAAAAGGAACGGTCCCTTATCATCTGAAATCCCGCGCGCATAAAGCCGACCATCACGCGCCGTCAGCTGAAAAGGCGGAGAGGCCCAGCCATCCACGGGATCAGGCGGCTGCACATCATAATGGCCGTACACCAGCAAGACCGGCGCATCAGGCCCCGCGCCATGCCAGCGCGCGGTGACAGCCGGATGCCCACCCGCGGCAATTTCCTGCGCGTCTTGAAAGCCAAGCGCAGTCAAGCGCGCGATCAGCCAGCGCCGCGCAGCCGCCATGCCATCCGCATAGGCCGGATCGGTTGAAACCGAGGGACAGGCAATAAGTTCCGCAAGCCGCGCAATGAATTGCGCCCGTTCAGCGAGCAGCTTTTCCAGGACAGCGTCAGTCAAGCAATGGCAT
>JAPLOJ010000151.1 GCA_026400795.1 Alphaproteobacteria bacterium | reverse complement strand
CCACCTTCTCGATGGAAGCGAGCGCGATATGCACGCGCGGCAGAGTCTGCGTGAGATCCCCGTTGCCCTCATTGGAGACGATGACGCTGGAACCCGTCTCGGCGATCAGGAAGTTCGCGCCGGTGATGCCGACATCGGCGGCGAGGAATTTCTGGCGCAGGCGGGTGCGCGCCTCGGTCAGGATGTCGCGTCTTTCATGGAAGACGCGGTCGGGGTCGAGGTCGGTGTGGGCGCGGCGGAAATCCGCCTCCCAATCCTCGCGATTCAGGTGGAAGGCGGGTGCGATGATGTGGGACGGGATCTCGCCGCGCAGCTGGATGATGTACTCGCCGAGGTCGGTCTCGACCGGCGTGATGCCGTGTTCCTCCAGGTGGTGGTTGATCCCCAATTCCTCGGAGATGATGGATTTGCCCTTGGTGACCGTCTTCGCATTGGCGCGGCGGCAGATCTCGAGGACGGCGGCGCGGGCTTCGTCGGGCGTGCTGCACCAATGCACCACGCCGCCCGCGCGCTCCACATTCGCGGCGAAGGTCTCCAGGTAGAAATCAAGGTTGGCCAGCGTGTGGTTCTTGATGTCGCGCGCGGTGTTTCGCAGCGCCTCGAATTCGGGGAGGTTGGCCACCGCGGCGGCGCGGCGTTGCAGGAAGGCGCCCTTGGCGGTGCCGAGCGCCTTTTGCAGCCCGGCATCGCCAATGGCGCGGGCGGCGTTTTCCTTGAATTGCGGCGAGGTGATCTGAACCACGGCGGAAACCCTATTGCTTTTGCAGCGTAGTGTAGCGCAGCCGGCGCGCTTGGTCAGGGGGGTTTGCGTGTGGGCGCTGCCTTTCCTAACCTGAGCCCGATGAAATTGCGGGAGGAAGGCATGGCGCGGCATAATCGGCCAGTTTTGGGGCTTTTGGCATGAATATCGCGGGTTTGCCTGCCCGCGCCGCCGCGGCGCCGGGCCTGGCGCGCTGGGGGCGCGACCTGACGGCGGATGTCTTGTTCAGCGTCGGCGATGCCGCCTGGATTCTGGCGATCCATAAGGGGGTGCTGATATCCGCCAACCCCGCACCCGCCCTCATGCCAAGCTATGACCTGGCCATCCGTGCGGGCGCCGAGGATTTCGCGCGCTTCCTGCAAGACCCTCCGCCGCCTGGCTGGCATGACATTATGGGGCTGGTACGCCTTGGCACCTTCAAGGTGGAAGGCAATATCGCGCTGTTTATGTCGCATATTTTTTGGTTCAAGGGCGTGCTCGCCCTGCTCAGGGAGCCACGCGCATGATCGAAGCCATTACCGGGCGCTATATGCGCCTTGAACTCGAAGGCCGGGCACATCGGTTGTATTTTGAAGAAGCCGGCCAGGGCATCCCGCTTTTGCTACTGCACACCGCCGGCAGCGATGGCCGGCAATGGCGCGGCTTGTTGAATGATGCGGAAGTGACATCGCGCTTTCGCTGCGTGACTTTCGACATGCCCTGGCATGGCAAATCCAGCCCGCCGGAAGGATGGGAGCGTGAGACCTATCAACTCACCACCGCGCGCTATACGGGCATGATCATGGCGGTGGCGCGCGCCCTTGGCCTTGATCGGCCTGTGGTGATGGGGTGTTCGATTGGTGGACGTATCGTTCTTGATCTGGCCGCCGAACATGCCGATGAATTGCGCGGCGTGATCGGCCTGCAATCGGCGGCGTTTCTTTCGCCCTATTACGACACATCCTGGCTGCATCATCCGCATGTGCATGGTGGCGAGGTTTGTGGCGGCATCGTCTCCGGCCTGATCGGCCCGCATGCGCCGGACGCTTCGCGTTGGGAAACGCTTTGGCATTACATGCAGGGCGGGCCAGGTGTGTTCCGGGGCGATCTGCATTTCTACAAGGGGGAGGGCGATTTGCGCCCGAAGCTGGCGCGCATTGATACCAAGCGCTGCCCTGTGCATATGCTGACCGGCAATTATGATTATTCCTGCAAGCCCGAGGATACGGAGGCGACTGCCGCCGCCATTCCGGGCGCGAAGGTGCAGATCATGAAGGGCCTGGGGCACTTCCCCATGAGCGAGGATTACGCGGCGTTGAGGCCCTATCTTTTGCCTGTACTGGCGGAGTTCACGTGAAGCCGCGTTTCACGCCGCCAGCCGGTCAATCCGATCGCGCAGGCGGTACCAGCCACCGATGATGGGCAGGAACCAATTCGGGTTGCCGTTGTAAAGCGCAACCGTAGGGAATTCCAAACCATCAAGCGCGAAGCGTTGATTGGCTGCGCCCGCGATTTTCAACGCGGCATTATGGCCGAGCCAAGTCGCCATCGCCACGCCAGAACCCTGGCAGCCCGCCGCGTAATGAATGCCATCCTGCACGCCGATATGAGGCAGGAAATCGAAAGTGAAGGCTACATTGCCGGTCCAGGCATGGGTGATTTTCACTTTGCTGAGTTCAGGAAACACTGCAGTCATGAATTCATGCAATCGCGGTGCGGCGGCTTCTGGCGCGCTGGGCCCGAAGCGCGCGCGACCGCCCCAAATAATCCGATTGCCATAAGGCGAAGGGCGATAATAATTCAGCACGCGCTTGGTATCACTGATCATGCGCCGCCCAGGAAAAAGCCGATCCATCGTCTCAGCTGGCAATTCTTCAGTCGCGATGATATAAGACGCCACGGGCACCACGCGCCGCGCAAGCCAGGGCATGGCGCTTTTCCCATCGCTTCCGCGTGAATAGCCATTCGTGGCAACCAGCACGGCATCCGCGCGTATTTCTCCGCGATTAGTTGCAATACAAAAGCCGCTGCCTTCTGCGCGTATGCCACCAACCCTTGTCTGATCAATAAGCTTGGCGCCCGCGCGTTCCGCTGCCATGGCCAGGCCGCGCGCATATTTGCCAGGATGGATGCTACCCGTGGCCGCCGCCTTCATACCCCCATGGTAATGGCCGGACCCAAGCGCTTCCTGTTGGCGTGTTGGCGGCAGCATTTCCGTGGGCAGGCCGGTAATATCAGCGATGTAATCCGCCGCGCGCGCCAGCGCATCATAATGCTTTGGCGTCCAGGCCGCGACGAAACGCCCACAGCGCGTATAGTCACAGTTTATCCCTTCACGCGCGATGGTTTCTTCAATGAAAGGAAAAGACGCAGCCGCAGCCAAGGCGATATTGCGCGCCTGTTCCGCGCCCAGCTTTTCCGCAAGCGCCGTGCGCGCCACCTTCATCCCGCCCGAGACCATGCCGCCATTGCGCGATGATGCACCCCAGCCGATGCGTTCCGCATCCAGTACTGTCACCTGATGGCCAAGCCGCGCCAGGCTGAGTGCGGCAGAAAGCCCGGCATAGCCACCGCCAATCACCGCAACAGGCGTGTGATCCGGCAAGGCGTTGTCGCGCGTTGGAGGTTCGGCTGCTTCCCACCACCAGGGGCTGGTCTTGAAGCCGGGGGCAAAAAAAGTGCTGCTCATCGCCTTACGCCGTCCGTGCTTCTTGCAGGCCCAATTCGCGTGTCATCTCATCACGCATAATGAATTTTTGCATTTTGCCAGTCACGGTCATGGGGAAGCTTTCGACGAATTTGATATGGCGCGGCACCTTGTAATGCGCGATCTGTCCCGTGCAGAAGGCACGCACATCATCCGCAGTCATGTGTTCATGCGCACGCAGCTTGATCCAAGCACAGAGTTCTTCGCCGAAACGCTTATCCGGTACGCCGAAAACCTGCACATCTTCAATCTTGGGGTGACGATAGAGGAATTCTTCCACTTCGCGCGGGTAGATATTCTCCCCACCACGAATCACCAAATCCTTGATCCGGCCCACGATATTGCAGAAGCCTTCCTCATCAATCGTCGCCAGATCGCCGGTGTGCATCCAGCGCGCGGCGTCAATGGCCTGTGCGGTGCGTTCAGGGTCTTCCCAATAGCCCAACATCACCGCATAGCCGCGCGTGCAAAGCTCACCGGGTACGCCGCGCGGCACGATGCGGCCTTCGCTGTCTATGATCTTCACTTCCAGATGCGGCTGCACGCGCCCCACGGTGGAAACGCGACGCTCCAGCGGGTCATTCACACTGGTCTGGAAGCTGACAGGGCTGGTTTCCGTCATGCCATAGGCGATCGTGATTTCACTCAAATTCATGGTCTCGACCACGCGGCGCATCACCTCAATCGGGCAGGGCGCGCCCGCCATAATGCCGGTTCGGAGCGATGAAAGATCAAAGCTTGCGAATTGCGGATGTTCCATTTGCGCGATGAACATGGTGGGCACGCCATGCAGGCCCGTGCAGCGTTCTTCTGCCACGGTTTGTAATGTGGCCAGTGGGTCAAAGCCTTCCCCCGGATAGACCATGGCTGTGCCGTGCGTGGTGCAAGCCAGATTGCCCAGTACCATGCCGAAGCAATGATAAAGCGGTACGGGAATGCAAAGCTTATCCTGCGGCGTCAGCTTCATTGCCTCACCGATGAAATAGCCATTATTCAGAATATTGTGATGCGTCAGCGTCGCACCCTTGGGCGCGCCCGTGGTGCCGGAGGTGAATTGGATATTGATCGGGTCATCGAATTGCAGCTTACCGGCCAATTCCTGCAGTCTTTCCCGATGCGCCGGCGCCCCCATTTCCAGAATACTATGGAAAGGGATCATGCCCGGCGCGGTATGGGTATTGATCTCAATCACCATCTCAAGCTTCGGCAATTTCTCTGCCGTCAGCCGACCAGGCAAGGCGCGCGCCAATTCCGGTGCCAGCGTATTCACCATACCGACGTAATCGGATGTTTTGAATTTCGTGGCGATGATCAGCGCGCGGCACGCCACCTTGTTCAGCGCATATTCCAATTCGGAAAGCCGATAGGCCGGGTTGATATTCACCAACACCAACCCGGCCTTGGCGGTGGCGAATTGAGTGATCACCCATTCGGCATTATTGGGGGACCAAATGCCAATGCGGTCCCCCGGGTGCAGCCCCAGCGCCAATAAGCCGGCCGCGAAGGCATCCACCTTGGCGCCGAGTTCCGCATAGCTCCAGCTCACCCCCTGCTGACGGACGATCAGCCCTGGCCTATCCCCCCATTGGGCGACAGTACGGTCGAAATTGGTCCCGATGGTTTCACCGAAAAGCGGTATATCGCTCAGGCCATTCACATAGCTAAGGGCGGGGGTGGTCATGGATATTCTCCCTGGGGCTTCTGATGGGGCAAAGCATTCTTGTCGGCCCAGAACCCAAAATGCAATCTTTCCTTGGCCTTGGGGCGCGCAGGACATATGTTCGGCTTAACCTTACCAGGGAACGCAATAGGTTACACATGGCCAATATCTCGAACCGCCTTCCGGGGCTCGATTTCGATCTGGGTGAAACCGCGGATATGCTGCGAGATCAGGTGGCGAGCTTCTCCGCCGCTGAAATCGCGCCACGCGCTGCCGATATAGACAAGAGCAATGATTTCCCCGCCGATCTCTGGCGTAAATTCGGCGACCTTGGTGTGCTTGGCATCACGGTTGAGGAAGAATATGGCGGCGCCGGCATGGGGTATTTGGAACATGTGGTGGCGATGGAAGAAATCTCTCGCGCATCAGCCTCGGTCGGGCTTTCTTATGGTGCGCATTCCAATCTTTGCGTCAATCAAATCGCGCGCAACGGTAACGAGGATCAGAAGCGGCGCTATTTATCCAAGCTGATTTCTGGTGAGCATGTGGGCGCGCTGGCGATGAGCGAACCGGGTGCGGGTTCCGATGTGGTTTCCATGCGCTTGCGAGCGGAAAAGCGCGGCGATCGCTATGTGCTGAACGGCACGAAAATGTGGATTACCAATGGCCCGGATGCGGATGTTCTGGTGATTTATGCGAAGACTGACCCTTCGGCCGGCCCGAAAGGTATCACTGCCTTCCTGGTAGAGAAAAACTTCCCCGGTTTTTCCTGCGCACAAAAGCTCGACAAGCTAGGTATGCGCGGTTCCAACACCGGCGAATTGGTGTTTCAGGATTGCGAAGTGCCCGCCGAAAACGTGCTTGGTGAAATCAATGGCGGCGTGCGTGTGCTGATGAGCGGGCTTGACTATGAACGCGCCGTGCTGGCTGCTGGCCCGCTTGGCATTATGCAGGCCTGCATGGATATCGTGCTGCCCTATGTGCATGAACGCAAGCAATTCGGCCAGGCGATTGGCGAATTCCAGATTATGCAAGCCAAGATCGCCGATATGTACACCACCATGAATGCGGCGAAATCCTATATCTACACCGTCGCCAAGGCCTGTGATCGCGGCCAGACCACGCGCAAGGATGCCGCAGGCGCCATTTTGTACGCTGCTGAAAAGGCCACATGGATGACGCTGGAGGCGATTCAATGCCTCGGCGGCAATGGCTATATCAATGATTACGCCACGGGCCGGCTGCTGCGCGATGCCAAGCTTTATGAGATTGGCGCCGGCACTTCTGAGATCCGACGCATGTTGATAGGGCGGGAATTGTTCCGCGAAACCGCATGACCATTCTGCGCAGCGTCCTTGATACGGGCAGCGAGAGCTTCGCCGCCAATGCCGCCGCCATGGCGGCGCTGGTCACGGATTTGGAAACAACCATCGCCACAACCGAACAGGGCGGCGGCAAAGCTGCGCGGGACAAGCATTTGGCGCGCAATAAGCTGCTGCCGCGCGAACGCGTGCACGCCCTGATTGATCCTGGTTCTCCCTTCCTGGAACTTTCTCAACTCGCGGCCCATGGGCTTTATGGTGGGGAGGTTCCTTGTGCAGGGATTATCTCTGGCATTGGGCGCGTGTCGGGACGCGAATGTGTGATCATCGCGAATGATGCCACAGTGAAGGGCGGCACCTATTTTCCACTGACCGTAAAAAAGCATGTGCGCGCACAGGAGATCGCCCGCGCCAATCGGCTGCCTTGCATTTATCTGGTGGATTCCGGCGGCGCCTTTCTGCCGCAGCAGGATGAGATTTTCCCGGACCGGGATCATTTCGGCCGCATCTTCTTCAACCAGGCCAATATGTCGGCGGAAGGCATTCCGCAAATCGCGGTGGTGATGGGAAGCTGCACCGCCGGCGGCGCCTATGTGCCCGCCATGTCGGACGAAAGCATTATCGTGCGCCAACAAGGCACCATCTTTCTGGGTGGCCCGCCTTTGGTGCGTGCTGCGACCGGTGAAGTTGTGACAGCGGAGGAACTGGGTGGCGCCGATGTGCATGCGCGCCAATCCGGCGTGGTTGATCACTACGCGCAGGATGATCGCCATGCGCTGGCGATTTGTCGGCGCATTGTGGCGGGGCTTGGGCCGCGTATCGCGCCGCAATTGGCGCTGCGCGCGCCGCGCGCGCCGCTTTATGATGAGCGTGAATTGCTCGGCGTCGTGCCTGCCGATATCCGCGCGCCTTATGATGTGCGGGAAGTGATCGCGCGCTTGGTGGATGGCAGCGAATTTGATGAATTCAAGCGTCTGTATGGCACAACGCTTGTGTGTGGCTTCGCGCATATCCATGGCTATCCCGTTGGCATCCTCGCCAATAACGGCATCCTGTTTTCGGAATCCGCGCTGAAGGGCGCGCATTTCATTGAGCTGTGCTGCCAGCGCGGCGTTCCGTTGCTTTTCCTGCAGAATATATCAGGCTTCATGGTGGGGCAGAAATATGAAGCGGGCGGCATCGCGCGGGATGGTGCGAAGCTGGTGACAGCAGTCGCGACCGCGGGCGTGCCGAAATTCACGGTTGTGATTGGCGGTAGTTATGGCGCCGGCAATTACGGCATGTGCGGGCGCGCTTATGATCCGCGCTTTCTGTTCATGTGGCCCAATGCGCGGATTTCCGTGATGGGCGGCGAACAGGCGGCGAGCGTGTTGGCGCAAATCCGCCGCGACAATATGGAAGCGCAAGGAAAGCAATGGCCTGCTGAGGAGGAAGAGGCATTCAAAGCCCCCATACGCGCCAAGTATGAGACCGAAGGCCATCCCTATCACGCCAGCGCGCGGCTTTGGGATGATGGCATCATCAACCCCGCCGATACGCGGCGTATCCTGGGGCTTTCGCTCGCCATCGCCTGCAACGCACCCATTGAACAGACACGCTTCGGCGTGTTCCGGATGTAGGGGGCGGCCATGTTTCAAAGCCTTCTTATTGCCAATCGCGGCGAAATCGCTTGCCGCATCATCCGCACCGCGCGCCGCATGGGGCTGCGGAGCATCGCAGTATTCTCTGACGCGGATGAAGCCGCGCAGCATGTGCAGATGGCCGACGAGGCGATCCACATCGGCGCCGCGCCCGCGCGTGAGAGCTATTTGAACATTCCTGCCATCATCGCTGCCGCGAAGCGTGCGAGGGCTGATGCTATCCACCCAGGCTACGGCTTTCTCTCCGAGAACCCTGCCTTTGCGGAAGCCTGTGCAGAAGCGGGCATCATCTTCGTTGGCCCAAGTGCTGACGCCATGCGCGCAATGGGTTCCAAGGGTTCAGCCAAGGCGCTCATGGAAATGGCTGGCGTACCGCTTCTGCCTGGCTATCACGGAACAGAACAGGATGCGGAATTTCTTGCAGATGAGGCCAAGCGAATCGGCTTTCCGCTCATCATCAAGGGTGTCGCCGGCGGTGGTGGGCGCGGCATGCGCGTGGTGCGCGCCGCAGGCGATTTCGCAGATGCGCTCCGTGCCGCGCGGCAGGAAGGTGCCTCGGCCTTTGGTGATGATCGCGTGTTGATCGAACGCTATCTGGAACGCCCGCGGCATATTGAAGTGCAGGTGTTTGGCGATAGCCACGGCAATGCAGTGCATTTGTTTGAACGTGATTGCTCCGCCCAGCGCCGCCATCAAAAAGTGATTGAAGAAGCGCCCGCGCCTGGCATCAGCGTTGAGATACGGGACGCCATGGGTGCTGCTGCGGTGGCCGCCGCCAAGGCCGTGCAATATCAAGGCGCCGGCACGGTGGAATTCATCGCGCAGGATGGCGGCTTTTATTTTCTTGAGATGAATACGCGCCTTCAGGTGGAACACCCGGTGACGGAAGCCATCACCGGGTTTGATCTGGTGGAATGGCAGTTGCGCGTCGCGGCTGGTGAAGTACTCCCGGCACGGCAAGAAGATATCCGCGCCCAGGGCCATGCCATGGAGCTGCGCGTTTATGCCGAAGACCCCGCGCGGGATTTCGCGCCTTCCATTGGTGCGCTTCAGGTCTTCCGGCTTTCTGACCAGGGCTTGCGGATTGATAGCGGCTTTGTTGCCGGAGATCGCATCAGCATCCATTACGATGCCATGGTCGCGAAAATCATCGCCCATGCGCCAAGCCGGGCAGAGGCGATTGCGCGGCTGCGCGCAGGTCTCGCGCAATCAGACATTATCGGTGTGGCGCATAATCTGGATATGCTGGACCGCATTCTGGCGCATCCGGATTTCGCCGCGGGCGGCATTGATACTGGCTTCATCGCCCGCCATGCGGAAGCGCTGCTGACGCCCAAGCTGCAACCATCACCACAGGTGCTCACCCTTGCCGCGCTTGGCGTGCTTGCTTTGGAAGAAGCAGCAGCGCGCGCCAATGCAACGCAAAGCGCCGATCCGCATTCGCCCTGGCATGCGACAGATCATTGGTGGGTCAATACGCGTCCCTCACGCGTATTTGATTTCCACCTTGAGGATGAGGTGCATGCCATCAGCCTGACACCCGCGGGCGATGGTTGGCGCATCGCAACAGGCAGCACGGACATCATGGCGCGTCATGCCAAGCTTGAAGATGGTCGCCTTCATGCGCTGCTGGATGGCATGCGGCTTTCCGCTTCCATCCATCGTGATGGTGAGACCATCAGCCTACGCCACGCCGGGCAAAGCTGGCGCTTCCGCTTGCCTGATCCGATCACCCGGGCCGGTGAGGAAGAAGGCGGCGATGACCGGCTGCTCGCGCCCCTGCCCGGACAGTTGACGCAGCTAATGGCAAGCGAAGGCCAGGAAGTCGCGCGCGGCGATGTGCTTGTGGTGCTGGAGGCGATGAAGACCGTCTTCCGCCTGGCCGCCCCACGCGCCGGCAGGATTGAAACCATTTCCTGCCGCGTTGGTGAGACGGTTCGCGAAGGGCAAATCCTGATCCAATTCGCCGCCAGCGAAGCTGACTAAAATCAGCCCGGCTTCGCACCAGTCGCGCGCAGGATCGGCACCCATTTGTCGGTCTCGGCCCGAATGAAGCGGGCGGATGCGGCGGGATCATTTGGCAGCGGATCAACGCCAGCATCGGCGAAGCGCTGGCGCGTGGCGGGATCATTCAGCACCGCTGTCACCGCCGTTGAAAGGGTGGCAATGATTTCAGCCGGTGTGCCTGCCGGCGCATAAAGCGCTTGCCAGGATGAAGCGGCGTAGCCCGCCACACCGGCTTCCTGAAGTGTCGGGAATTCCGGCAGTCACGCACCAGCGGCGCCAGCAGCGTTTGGCTATCAATCACGAAATCCACACGTCCGGCCATGAAGTCCGTCACCGCCGCCGGCGTGCCGCGATATTGCACAATGGTGAAATCCACACCCGCGAGCTTCTTCAGCAATTCACCCGCCAAATGCGAAGCCGCACCGATACCGGTGGTGGCAAAGGTCGCTTCCCCGCGTTTGTCGCGCAGCCATGCCAATAGCTGCGGCACATCACGCACCGGCAGCGATGGATGCACCGCCACCAGAAAGCTTTGATCGCCCAGCGTTGAAATCGGAATGAAATCGGCAATCGAATCAAACCCAGCATCGGGATAAAGCGCCGGAATCACGCTATGCGCCGCACCATTCAGCAGCAGCGTATGGCCATCCGGCGCGGCACGTGCCACGCTTCGCGCGCCAATGGTGCTACCCGCGCCAGGTTGATTTTCCACGACCACAGGCTGACCCAATAGGCGCGGCAGCGGTTCCGTGACGATGCGCGCCACCACATCAATGATGCCACCGGCGGCGAAGGGTACAATCACGCGAATGGGCCGCGATGGATAGCGGCTTTGCGCCAGGGCAGGGGCAGCAAGCGCGCTTCCGGCCAACGCAAGAAAATCACGACGTTGCAGCATGGGGGTTTTCCTTCTTGTCAAAATCTGAAAATTACGCGCCGCCGACGGGCTGGAAATCATAAGTCCCAATCCCTTGCAGAATGGCGAAACGGCAGCGCCCGCCATCCTTGCCGGTCACGCGATGCGCGCGCTTTGCAGGCACGGCATGCATCTGGCCGGGGGCGAGTTCCACTTCCTCTCGCGGGGCGCGCATTTCAATCACCATCGGGCCATCCATGCACCAGAAGGTATCTGTCACCTCGCTATGCCAATGCCACGGCACTTCCTGCCCCGCCGCCAGAGTCAGAATCTGCATGCGAAGCCCCGGTGCTTCGGCAATCAATTCGCGTTTTTCTAAAGGATAGAACATGGCGTTTCCCTCAGGCTTTCGGCGGATGCTGCGCCAACCAATGGCGCGCGATGTCGGCCCGGCGACACACCCATACATCCGGCGTCGCGGCCACGCGATCCAGAAACCGCGCCAGCGCCGCCGCGCGCCCCGGCCGGCCAATCAGGCGGCAATGCAGCCCAACCGACATCATTTTCGGCGCGCCCGCGCGACCTTCTGCGAGCAGGGTTTCGAACGCATCGGTCATGTACTGTTCCCAACCATCAGGCGCTGAGAAACCCGGCGGCACCGCATATTTCATGTCGTTATTGTCGAGTGTGTAGGGGATGATCAGCATCGGCTTGCCTGCTGCAGTCACGTAAAAAGGCAAATCATCCGCATATGAATCCGAATCATACAGGAAGCCACCATGTTCCGCGACCAAGCGGCGCGTATTTGGGCTGATGCGGCCGGTATACCAGCCAACCGGGCGCGTTCCCGTGAGGCGTTCAATCACTTCAACACAGCGCGCGATTTCCGCACGCTCCGTCGCCTCATCCATATTGTGGTAATCAATCCAACGCCACGCATGGGAAGCAACCTCATGCCCCGCATCGGCGAAGGCGCGCGTGACCGTTGGGTTTAATTCAAGCGCGCGGCCCACACCGTAGACAGTGAGCGGCAGCTTACGCGCGGCAAAGGCGCGCAGGATGCGCCACACACCGGCCCGCGCGCCGTAATCGAATTGGCTTTCGACGGTACGATTGCGCTCACCCAGTATGGGCGAACCACCCGGCACTTCATGCAAATACAATTCGCTGCCGGCATCGCCATTCAGCACCGTATTCTCACCGCCCTCCTCGTAATTCAGCACGAAGGAAAGCGCGAGCTTCGCGCCATTCGGCCATTTCGGGTCCGGCGGATTGGCGCCATAGCCCAGGAAATCGCGCGGATAATCAGTATCCGCAGCCATCATATGGGAAGTGTCTGTCATGCCACCTTCTCCTTTAGTTGGTCGCATGTCCCGAATCGCCAAGTGAAGCCACTTGGCTCGGACATGCCACCTGCTCCTTTAGTTGGTCGCATGTCCCGAGTCGCCAAGTGAAGCCACTTGGCTCGGACATGCTCCTCACGCCAATTTCAACCCAATAATGCCCGCGGTAATCAGCGCCACGGAAGCCCAGCGTAGCGCGGTATTCGCATCGCCGAATAGCGTAATGCCTACCAGAAAGGCGCCAACGGCGCCGATGCCGGTCCAAACGGCATAGGCGGTGCCAATAGGGATTTCTCGCAGCGCCAGCAGCAACAAGCCGCCACTCGTGACGATGCAGACGATGGCGAAGGCCAGCCAGCCATAACGCAACCCGCCCGCACTCCAACCGAGCTTGAGGCCAATTGGCCAGCCAATTTCGCAAAGCCCCGCCAACAGCAAATACAACCAGCCCATGCGCCATCCTTCACACCGCGAATCGCAAGCGCCATAAAAAAGGCCAGCACTTGGCTGGCCCCTTCAGTGACGCTGGGCGAATGCCTCAGCTCAACAAATCCGCTGGCACGGTGCCACCATTTTCGGCAACCTTCTTCATGACTTGCTTATGCAGCCAGATATTCATCGTGGCGGAATCATTCATATCGCCCGTATAGCCAAGCTCTGTCGCAAGTTCCTTGCGGGCGCCGAGGCTGCTATCCAGATTCAGCAGCTTCATCAAATCCACGATTGACGTGCGCCAATTGAGCGGTTGCCCCGCCGCAGCAGCCTTGCTTTCCATCAGCGCCACCAGGTCAACTGAGCTCATCGCCTTCACCGGCTCAGCGGCGGCGGAAGCAGCTGCGGCAATGGAAGCGGCAGCGCCGGAAATGGCTTCCTTCGCGCCGCCCATCGCGGTAGCGGGCGCAGCTTCTGCGCGGCCGAAAATGCTGCCAATGATGCGTCCAAGAATGCTCATGTGATCTGTCCCTTTTCGATTTTATTGCAAGGGAATAGACAACAGCGCCTTTCCCCAACCAAGCGTAGAATAGCCGAGTTTATAGTTCAGCGAACAGGAAGATATGTGATATTTAACAAATTTGAAAACAGTGCCCAACCAGAAAGCGCAAGCTTCGCAAAATTCGGCCATTTCTGATCTGGCAGATTGGCACCCTAGCCCAGGCAATCACGCAGGTAGTCAGTATGGGCGGCGCGTATCGTCACGCCGGATCAAGTTCCTGCACCATCTCAATCGCATAGGTCCGGAAGCCGGCCTTGCGATAAATGCGTTCAGCGTCATCATTGCCGGCCAGGACACCAATGTGAAGCCGCCTGCAACCGGCCGCCCGGGCATGCGCCTCAGCCAGCGCAAGCATGGCGCGGAAGGCGCCCTGGCCACGCCAAGCCTCTTCGATGAAGGCATCGCAAACCCAGGCTTCACGACGATATTCCAGGGCGAGGTAAGGCGGCGCTTCATCCAACGCGAGGAATAAGTGGCCAATGACGCGTCCCTCTGCCTCGGCCACCAGCATAAGTCCTGTGCTGCCGACGCGGCGGATGAAATGCCCCAGCACGGCCTCTGCGCTGGCAACATCAATTGCGCGGTCCCCGGTGATTTCATGCTCGAACCGGTTCAGCGCAACGGTAGTTGCCAGCAACGCCTCATGGTCGGCCTCTCTCGCCACCCTGACAAGAAAGGCCGCCATTACGTCAGTTCCTGGCCTTATCCACCAGGGCGCCCTTCTTGATCCAGGGCATCATGGCGCGCAGCTTCTCACCCACTTCTTCAATCGGGTGTTCAGCCAAACGGCGACGCGTTGCCTTGAAGCTTGCCTGGTTCACCTTGTTTTCCAGCATCCAATCGCGCGCGAAGCGGCCGGACTGGATATCTTCCAGCACGCGCTTCATTTCCGCCTTGGTTTCCGCGGTGATGATGCGCGGGCCCGTGACGTATTCGCCATATTCCGCTGTGTTGCTGATGGAATAATTCATGTTAGCGATGCCGCCTTCATAAATCAGGTCCACAATCAGCTTCACTTCATGCAGGCATTCGAAATAGGCCATTTCCGGCGCATAGCCGGCTTCCACCAAGGTTTCGAAACCCGCCTTGATCAGTTCCACGAGGCCACCGCACAGCACGGTCTGCTCACCGAACAGATCGGTTTCGCATTCTTCCTTGAAGGTGGTCTCAATCACGCCCGAACGCCCGCCACCAATGGCGGAAGCGTAAGACAGCGCGATTTCCAGCGCATTGCCCGAAGGGTTCTGATTGACGGCCACCAGGCAAGGCACGCCGCCGCCCTTTTGGTATTCGCTGCGCACCGTATGGCCGGGGCCCTTCGGCGCGATCATGAACACATCAATATCCGCGCGGGGGTCGAGCAGATTGAAATGCACATTCAAGCCATGCGCGAAGGCAAGCGCTGCACCGGGCTTCATATTGGCATGCAGGCTTT
>JAPLOJ010000439.1 GCA_026400795.1 Alphaproteobacteria bacterium | reverse complement strand
CAGCGGCCGCATTCCGGCAGAGGCAAGCCACGGGTCAGCGCCGCCATGAAACCAGCGGCATAGGCATCCCCGGCGCCGGTGCTATCCACCAGCTTGGTGGGCTCGGCGCGGACCGCATGGGTCTCAGTGCCCGCGATGATCAGGCTGCCCTTTTCGCTGCGGGTGAGCGCGGCAATGGCCACTTCGGCCCGCACGGCCTTGGCCGCAGCATCGAAATCATCGGTTTCATAAAGGGCGCAAATCTCGGCTTCATTGGCGAAGACGATATCAGCTTCTTCCTTGATGAAGGCGCGGAAAGCAGCGCGGTGGCGGCCCACGCAGAAGGGGTCGGAAAGCGTAATCGCCACTTGCCGGCCGGCCTGATGCGCGATTCGGGCGGCGGCGCGGAAGGCGGCCTGGGCCGCCGGCGGGTCGAAAAGATAGCCTTCCAGATAGACAATCCGCGCGCTGGCAATGGCGGCTTGGTCCAGATCAGCCTCCCCAAAGGTCACGCAGGCGCCAAGAAAGGTGTTCATGGTGCGCTGGCCATCGGGCGTCACCAAAATCAGGCAACGCGCGGTGGGGGCGCCGCCCGAAAGGGGGGGGGTCGGGAAAGCCACACCGGCGGCGGTGATGTCGTGGCGGAACACCTGGCCCAGCCCATCATCCGCGACCTTCCCAAGGTAGCCGACCTTCGCACCAAGCCCGGCTGCCACCGCGCAGGTATTGGCCGCAGACCCGCCGCTGCTTTCAATCCCCGGGCCCATGGCAGCGTAAATCGCCTCGGCCTGGTCGGTGCCGATCAGGGCCATGCCGCCCTTGGCCATGCCATGTTGGGCCAGGAAACCGTCCTCGGCACGCGCCAACACATCCACAATGGCATTACCAATGCCAAGAATATCAAGGCTGGGGGGGGTCATGGGCTGCGCTCCGGTAAAGGTTGCGGCGGGATTAGCCTTGGGCGAGGGTGGCGTCCACATGCCCCAAGCGCTTTTCCTGGCCTTTGGCCAAATCGGCGATCCCGCCTTTCGCCGCCCGCTGATCATGGGCGTGTTGGGCGCGGCTTTGGCAGTGGCGGGGCTGATATGGCTCGCCGCTTGGCTTGCGGGTTGGGCGGCGGCCGGCGGGCCGGAATGGCTTGCCTGGATCACCCAGGCGGGCGGCGCGGCGGCTGGCGTTTTCCTGGGGTGGTGGCTGTTTCTGCCCGTCGCACTCGGCATTGCGGCGCAATTCACCGATAGCATCGCCGGCGCGGTGGAGCGGCGACATTATCCTGGGCTTGCGGCACCCGCCGGGGCTTCCGTGATGGCGCAGGCGGGTTTTGGCCTGTGGTTTGGTGTGAAGCTGCTGGCACTGCAAATCCTGCTTCTGCCGCTGTTCTTCATCCCGATTTTTGGCGCGCTGATCGCGCTACTGATTGCCGCCCATGCACTGGGGGCGGGTTTGCTGCGGGAAGTGTCGCTGCGCCGGATGAATCTCGCGCATTCGCGCATCGCCTGGCAGCGCTTGCGTTGGCAGGGCTGGTTGCTTGGCCTTGCGCTCGCGCTGATGGCGATGGTGCCGGGGCTCAATCTGTTCGTGCCGATCATCGGCATCGCGGCGGCGACGCATTTGTTGATTCGTGGTTTGGGTGGTTTCGATAGATTTCCCAGCGCATCACCAGAAAACGGGGGATAACCTGTTTTCGCCCGTTGTGGTGCGCCAGAGTCGCATGCTAGCCCGAGGCATCATCAACGCGAATCACTAAGGGGGCCAAGATGTCGCTTTTCCGTCGCAAGGACGAAGCCACCACTCCGCCAGCACCGGAACCAACCAGCGTGCCAACAGCGCGCGATCCGGACCTGGCCGTGCCACCCTTCCGCCCGGCCGCCATGGTGCCGCCGGCTGCCAGCGCCACAGCCGCGCCGCCAAAGCCAAGCATGACGCCATCGCCCTCCGCGCGCCCCACCATGCCGGGCGCCCCTGGCCGCCCCACTGGCCGGGCCGAGGCCGGTGAAAAGCGCGTGCTGCAATATTGGGCAAGGGCATCAGCATCCAGGGCAGCGTGACGGAAGCCGAACGCATCGTCATTGAAGGCACCATGGAAAGCCAGCTTTTGCAGTGCCAGGAATTGGCCATCAGCCATTCCGGCGTCTTCAAGGGCGAAGTGCAGGTGGAAGATGCCGATATCGCCGGTGTTTTCGACGGTACGCTCATCGCCTCCGGCAGCCTGACCATCCGCGCCACTGGCCGAGTGTTGGGCGTGGCGCGCGCGCGTCGTCTTTCCGTGGAAGATGGCGGCCAGCTTACCGGGCGCATGGAAATGATCACCGATGCGCCAGCCGGCAGCCCGATGGCCGTGGCGCCGCCGGTGCGCGTGGTTGAGTCAAGCGACTCCTAATTCGGCGCCGGGTGCGTCGAGCAATGTCACCGAAAAGGTCGCCATTACGGCGCCCCTTTTCGGCGCGCATTTTTTTCCTTGGACCCATCGGCGCCGCTGGTTTGGCGCTGGTGGCGCTGCTGTTCAGTCCCGGCTGCCGCAAGGCGGAGGCTGAGGGCGCTACACTCGGCCTCGAACAGGCGCTGCGCGACACCAAAGCGAGCCTGGCCGCGATTGGCATGGCGCCAGCGGCCGAAGCGGCACCCATTGTTCAAAGCCCTCCCCTGCCGCCACCCCCCAGTGCCAGCACGCCCCGGCACCAAGGGGCCAGTCCGCCCGCCGCCGCCACCACCTTGCAAGGCCGCGACCCTGATTCCGTGATCTCGGCCCTGGGTGAACCGGCGCTGCGCCGTCGTGAAGGCAATGCGGAGGTCTGGCTTTATCAGGCGCCGGATTGCCGGCTTGATCTGGTATTTTATCCGGAAGATGCGCGGCTGGTGCTGGCCCATGCCGCAGCCCGAGCCTTTGGTGCGCGGCGCCTGACGGAATCGGCCTGCATGGCGGCCATTGCGCGCGCACCCAACCCACCGCCCTGGACCGCGCCCACCAGCGGCGGGGGCTGAACAGCACGCATGAATCTTTGGCTTGATGCCTTCGTGCCGGCTTTCGCGCTGCTTGGCTTGGGCGCGTTGCTGCGGCGTGTGCTGCTGCCCTTGGATGCGGTTTGGGCGGGCATGGAAAAGCTCATCTATTGGGTGCTGCTGCCGAGCCTGATCCTTTCCGCCTTGGCGGCGCTTGACCCCGCCAGCCTGCCGCTGGGCGCCATGGCCTTCACCATTTGGGGAGCGCTCGCCACCGGCACGCTGATTTCTGTGCTGCTCGCGCGCTTCATGGGGCATGGGCATGCGGCCATGACCTCCATACTGCAGGGCGGCATTCGTTTCAATAATCTGATGGGCTTCGCCATTGTGGGCGCGATTTTCGGCGCCGAGGGCGTCAGTTTCGGCGCCGTTGCGACAGGCATCATCGTGCCCTTTGTGCAGAGCGTCACCACGCTCGCCTTCGCCATGGATGGCAGCCGCGGCCGGCTGAAGCCGCTAGTGATCCTGCGGCAATTGATCCTGAACCCGCTGATCATTGCCTGCATCCTGGGCTTTACTGTGGCGGCCCTGGGCGGCTTTCCGCCTGGTGTGAAGCCAACCATCCAGGCCCTGGGGCGGGCATCGGTGGCGCTTGGTTTGTTGTGCGTCGGCGCGGCGCTGTCCTGGGAAAGCTTCACCGATCGTCTGCCAACCCAGGCGCTGACGGGCGTTTTGAAGCTGATCGGCATGCCCGCCATCACCTATGCGCTGGGGAGCTTTGTTGGCCTACCGCCCTTGCCGCTGGCGGCGGCGGTGATTTTCATGGCGCTGCCCACCGCCGCCACTTCCTATGTGATGGCGCGCGCCATGGGCGGCGACGCCAAGCTGATGGCAGCCATCACCACCACAGAACATATCGCCTCCATCCTGACCTTGCCCCTGCTTGGCCTTGGCGGCGCCGGCTTGGCGCAAAGCCTGCCGCCCCCCGTTCCTGTGGCGCCTGGCGCCCCAACTGCCAGCGACGCGCCGGTTGCCGCCGCGCCACAAGCCGCAGCCCCGGCGCAAGCCCCTGCTGCCGCGCCGGCGGACGCCAGCCTGACCGAGCGCGCCGGCGCTGCGGTGGGCAGAGCGGCCGAGGAAACCACCTCGGCCTTTGGGCGCGCCATGAATTGGACTGGCCGCCAATTGGAAGGCGCTGGACAATGGACTGCCAGGCAGGGTGAAAACATCGCAAGCGACAAGCCGGAAACGGCTGCCGCCCCTGCGGCACCTGCGGCGCCTGAAGCGCCAGCGCAGCCCTTGCCGCCGCCTGTGCCGGTGCGCTGAGCGGCTTCGGCGCTACGCCTGATCCGGTAGCGTGATGTCCAGCCAGCCGCGCGCATCCATGCGCGCGGCATCACCCGGCAGCAGCAGCACGGTGGTGGTATCGCTTTCCACAATCGCCGGCCCCGCCACCGCCTGATCCGCACCAAGCGCCGCGAAGTCATAGACCGGCACCTCGGCGGGTCCGCCTTCCAACATGATGCGCCGCGCGCCACGCGGCGCCACCATGCCGCCCACTTCCTTGCCGGCCGGCGCTGGCATCGGTGGCAAGCGCCCAATCACCGCGAGCCTAGCATTCACCAGCACCACTTCTTCTTGCCTCAGCGCATAGGTGAACAGCGCTTCATGCCGCGCATGGAAAGCATCGCGCAGCCGATCCGCAAGCCCCGCACCTTCCCAGGCGACATGATCCAAAGGCACGGCGATATCGAAAACCTGTTCGCCATAACGCATATCCGCAGCGCGACGCGTTTCCACCGCGCCGCCAAACCAGCTTGCAACCCTCGCGCGGCCTTCTTCTTCCAAGGCGGCCCAAATGCTGCGCAAAGAAGCATCATCTGGAACGCCGCCGGTATTCAGTTCGCTGCGCGCCATCTCGTACCGCAAATCGGTGTGCAGCATGCCCCAGGCGGAAAGCCCCGCCGCAAAGAAAGGCACCGCCACGCGCTTCATACTCAATTCGCGCGCCACCGCGCTGGCGTGCAGTCCTGCCGCGCCCCCAAATGCCAAAAGGCAGAAATCGCGCGGGTCAACGCCGCGCCGCACGGTCGCCACGCGAATCCCATCCGCCATCCGAATATTCGCAAGCCGATGCACGCCCGCCGCCGCCGCCATGGCATCCAGCCCAAGCTTGGTGCCGAGGCTCGCAAAGGCGCGCTCTGCCGCCGCCATATCCAGCTTGCACTTGCCGCCCAGGAAATTCGCAGCATCCAGATAGCCCAGCACCAGATTGGCATCCGTCACCGCTGGTTCCGTACCGCCCTGCCCATAAGCCGCTGGCCCCGGCACCGCGCCGGCGCTACGAGGGCCCACCTGCAAGGTGCCTCCTGCGCCAACATGGCCGATGGAACCACCACCCGCGCCAAGCGTCACGATATCCAGACTTTCAAGCGCGATGCGTTCACCGGCCACATCGCGGCCACGGCCAAGCGCGGCATCGCCTTCCTGAATCAACGCGATATCAGTGGAGGTGCCGCCGACATCAAAGGTGATCAAATCCTGTCCGAGGCCGCGTTCCGCCAGCGCCACACCCGCCGCAACACCACCCGCCGGCCCCGACAGCGCCGTGCCCGCCGCCAAGCGCGCCGC
>JAPLOJ010000048.1 GCA_026400795.1 Alphaproteobacteria bacterium | reverse complement strand
GGCGCCGCCGCCCGGGTAGGAAGCGGTGCGCGCCAGCGGAATATGGGAATGTTCCGGCGCCCAAAGACTGTCAAAACCGCGTTCTTCCAATGCCACGGCCAATTCGCCGGGCGACATGGAATAATCGGTGAAGAACATGGCAGCGCCGATTTTCATGTGATCCTCCCTTGGTCAGGCGGAAGGCTGGCCCGGTGCGAGCCGGCAGGCAAGCCCCGAACCCTTGCCGAAGCCGGCCCGCGCCCCCAAAGAAGGTCGCGAAAGGATCACTGCAATGCTGCCAAGCCATGGACGCTACACTTATCACCCCTGGCGGGACCGCGCGTCCTATGCCTGGCCGGGCGGGGCGAAGCTTGCGGTGTATCTCGGCCTCAATCTTGAACATTTCGCCTTTGGCGAGGGCTTGGGTGCGGAATTAGCGCCCGGTGGGCCGCAGCCCGATGTGCTGAATTACGCTTGGCGAGATTACGGCAATCGCGTTGGCGCCTGGCGGCTGCTGGAACTATTTGATGAAATGCAGATGCCCGCAACGGTGCTGCTGAATAGCGCCATGTATGAATACGCGCCCGCTTTACTTGCCGCGCATCGCGCGCGTGGCGATGAATTCGCGGGCCATGGGCGGACCAATTCGGAACGCCAATCCATCCTGCCGGAAGCAGAGGAAGCTGCGCTGATCACTGAAAGCAGTGCTGCCATCAGCAAACATGAAGGCAAGGCGCCGCGCGGCTGGCTTTCGCCCTGGATTGCGGAAAGCAAAACCACGCCTGATCTGCTGGTGGAAGCGGGCTATCGCTATACGCTCAATTGGTGTGCCGATGATGCGCCGATCTGGATGCAGACCCGCGCCGGCAAGTTGCTCGCCATTCCCTATCCGCAGGAGGTGAATGACATTCCCTCCATCGTCGGGCGCAAGGATGGCGCGGCATATTTTGCTGATATGATCGTGGATGATTTTGAGGAACGGCGCCGGCAGATCGCCGATGGCAAGCCGCAAGTGATGGGGATTGCTCTGCACCCCTATCTGGTTGGTCAACCCTATCGGCTGCGGCATTTGCGGCGCGCGCTGGCACATATCACCGCGCGGCGTAGTGATATTTGGATCACCACCGCAGGGGCGATTTATGATCATGTACTGACGCTGCCCAAGGGCAGCATTCCGGGGGAATAACATGCGCCGTCTTTTGCTTGTTGCGTTCTTGGCGCTTGGCGCCTGTGCAACCCAACCTGGGCCGAATACGCCCGCTACCGTGGGCCAAGTGGATCTCGCGCGCTATGCCGGGCTTTGGCATGAAGCGGCGCGCTTCCCAACCAGCTTTCAGGACAGCAGCCGCGTGCGCTGTGAAGCTGTGACGGCGCAATACACGCTCCGCCCTGATGGCGCGGTGGATGTGCTCAATCGCTGCCGCAATGCCGCGGCGGATGGGGCGATGCGCAACGCCACCGCCATTGCCCGCAGCGCGAGCCCAGGGAATGACCGGCTGCGCGTCAGCTTCTTCTGGCCCTTCTTTGGCGATTACTGGATTATTGGCCTTGATCCCGAATATCGCTGGGCCGTGGTGGGCGCACCGCGGCGTGATTATCTTTGGGTGCTGTCGCGCGCGCCGGTGATGGCGGAAGCGGATTACATGGCGGCGGTGGCCATTGCGCAGCGGGAAGGGTTTGCGGTTGATAAGTTGCAGCGCACGGTGCAGCCGTAAGGGCTGATGATATGCCTTGAGGCGGGCCCGTATAGCCACTCATTCTTCTTGATCGCCAGCTTACCCAACTGGTGGCGCCCCGCCGCATATCAGCCTTCAATAGGCCAATGTGGCCGCAGCCAGTTGCTCAAGGTCATTGCATCCCGCCAGCGGATCGTGAATGATTTCCTCAAACAGCAAGAGGAAACACCATGAACGCTTGGCCCAATGCCGCCCGTCCGGGCGAACCTGCAGATACCGCTCGGCCCTGGCATTGGTTGGCGCGTTTGGATGATGGCGGCCAGGCAGCTTTGCCGCTGGGCTGGAAGCAGAGGCCACGCAAGCGGACATTATTGAACCGATACAGGCGTCGCCCCCTGATATGGTCCCGCGGCGCGATGCCATTCGCAACCACCTGCTGATTTTTGTGGGCAGCGTGGTCGCAATGCTATTTCTTGCGGAAAAAATCGTCAATTGGCGTGGGCCATAGCAGGGCTTGGATTTCAAGCGCCAAGCGCCGCGCTGACCCGCGCAATCACGCCATGCCAGTCACCCGGGCGCTGCTGACAGAACAGACGCATATTGGGATACCAGGGCGAGTCTTCCCGCTTCAATAGCCAGCGAAAATCAGGCGCAAAGGGTAACATAAGCCAAGTGGGCTTGCCGAGTGCACCAGCTAAATGCGCGACCGATGTATCCACCGCAATCACCAGATCAAGTGCGGCAATCAGCGCTGCAGTATCGGCAAAATCACCAAGTTCACCGCTTGCATCAAGAAGACCCGTGGCTTGCAGGATGGGCTCATCAGCCTCTCGGACCTCCTTCTGCAAGGATATCCAAAAATCGCCAGATTCCAGCAATGGCGCTAGCATCGCCAAGGGTATAGAACGATTTGCGTCATTGTTGTGAAGGGTGCTGCCGCTCCAGACCAGGCCGATGCGTCGGCGCCCGCCGGGCAGGCGCTTTGCCCAGTGCGATATTCATAGCCAAGCCAGCCTTCCTCAAGGCGCCCGAGCGTCAGCAAGGCGAAAGCCCTATTGTAATGCGCTTCGGCTTCATCGGGCTGCTGCCCCATCAGCACCAATATTCTTCTACGCCAGTTATGTGCCTGCAGTGAATGTGGATGCGCTGACACTGCCTTCTCGACGCTGGCAAGGGCCTCGGTCATTTGGCCAAGCGAAAGCAGCGCATTGGTCTGGCTCAGTTAAGCCAATTCCAGGGAAGGCGTGAATGCCAGCGCTTTTTCGGCAAAATTCAGGCCTTGCGTAAATCGCCCGAGCATACAAATACGTCGCCGCTATGCCCGTCAGGTAGTCAGGCGCGTTCGGCTCCAGATCAAGCGCTGTTTTGTATGCGCCCAGCGCTTCCTCAAGCATATCCACATCCACCAGGGCGCGGGCGCGAAAATAATGCGCTTCCGCCTTATCCGGGACCAGTGCAATCAATCGGTCAAACACCGCAAGTGCGTCATGCGGCCGCTTCATTTGAAGCAGTAATTCCCCGCAATGCTGCGCGGCATCGGCATTATTCGGCTCCAAGGCAAGGGCCGCTTCCATGCTGGCCAGCGCTTCGGCCTTATTGCCTTGTTTCACCAGCGCAAGGCCCAGATTGAAGAACAGGGTGGCATTTCTGGGATTGATCGCTTTTGCACGGCGCAAAAGGCTAACGCCTTCATCCAGGCGTTCGGCATGGGTCGCGATCATGCCCGCAAGATGAAGCGCATCGAAATGGCGCGGGTCCTGTTTCAGAATGGCAAGGCAGGTTGCCTCAGCGGCGGCGGTATCACCCTGCCTGAGAAAGGCCAGCGCTGCGGGGAAGCCCGGCGCCTTCATGCGAGGAGGAGGGGTCATGCGCGGCTAAAAGCGCCCATATCTGACACGGATGGATCTTCCATGAGTTCGATTATGGCCAATCGCGCCCGCCAAAGTGTTAACGAAAAGCGCGCCGGATCGCGCCCTCTGTCCGGAAGTCTCAGCCTATGCGCATATTACGGCCCGCCTGCAATAGCGGTCTTGCCAGCCAGGCGAAAACGACGCGCCAGCAACAGCGTCTGCAAACCGCCGGCAAACAGGTCGCGAAGTTTCTGCTGAGGCGATATTGCTCTTCCATCAGGCTCCCGCCATAGAAGGCGCCCAATGCGAACATTACCAGAACCTTTTGCCGGATGGTTTGCGGCGCGTGGTTGGCAGCCGCGGGCGCATCAGCTTGATGTTCTGGCGGCTGTCGCGGGCGGTCATCACGCGCTGCTGGTGGCGCCCACCGGCGGGGGCAAGACTTTGGCCGGCTTCCTGCCCACGCTTCTGGATCTGGCGGCAGCACCACGCGAAGGGCTGCACACGCTGTATATCTCGCCCCTAAAGGCCTTGGCGGTGGATATTGCGCGCAATCTGATGGCGCCGATTGCCGATATGGCCCTGCCCATTCGCGTTGAAACCCGCACCGGTGACACACCCGCCAATCGCCGCGCACGTCAGCGCGCCACCCCGCCCCATATCCTACTGACCACGCCGGAAAGCCTGACGCTTTTACTCTCACTGCCCGATGCGCAGGAGATTTTCGCAGGCCTTGGCGGCATCATCATTGATGAAATCCACGCGCTGGCCGGCACCAAGCGTGGTGATCAATTGGCGCTTTGCCTGTCTCGTTTGGCGGTGCTGGCGCCAGGCGCCAGGCGCATCGGGCTTTCCGCAACCGTCGCCGTGCCGGATGCCTTGCGCGCCTGGTTGGCGCCGGATGCGCAAGCGGGGTCTGTCCGGCTGATCACGACGGCAGGTGGCGCCGCGCCGGTATTCGATTTGCAACTACCCGAAGGCCATTTGCCCTGGGGTGGGCATATGGGGCTTGCTTCCATGCCGGAAGTCTATCGGCGCATTGAAGCCGCGCGGGTCACGATTGTCTTCGTCAATACCCGTGCCCAGGCAGAGCTTTGCTTCGCAGCACTTTGGCGGCTGAATGAAGCCGCGCTGGCCATCGCGCTGCATCACGGCAGCCTTGAAATTGAACAGCGCCGCAAGGTGGAAGCGGCCATGGCCGCGGGCAAGCTGCGTGCGGTGGTGGCCACCGCCTCACTCGATCTCGGCATTGATTGGGGGGATGTGGATCAGGTGATCCAGATTGGCGCACCCAAGGGTGTCGCGCGGCTATTGCAGCGCGTCGGCCGCGCCAATCACCGGATGGATGAGCCCTCTCACGCTGTGCTGGTCCCGGCCAATAGGTTTGAGGTGATTGAATGCGTGGCCGCGATGGAAGCCGTGGCGGCGGGCGAATTGGATGGCGACCCACCGCGCCCTGGTGGCTTGGATGTGCTGGCGCAGCATGTGCTGGCCATGGCTTGCCACGCGCCCTTTCATCCGGATGCGCTTTATGCCGAGGTGATCCGCGCCGCGCCTTATGCCGCGCTGTCGCGGCGTGATTTCGATGATGTGGTCCGGTTTGTCGAAGATGGCGGCTATGCGCTGGCGGCTTATGAGCGTTTCAGCCGCCTATTCCGCGATTCCGAAGGCCTGCTGCATGTTCGCGATACACGCGTGGCGCGGCAATTGCGCATGAATCTCGGCACCATTGTCGAAACCCCCATGATCAAGGTGCGCTTTCGTGGCGGCGGCACTTTGGGTGAGGTTGAGGAATGGTTCGTCTCCACCCTCACGGCCGGCGATTGCTTTTTATTTGCGGGCCAGGTGGTGCGTTATGAAAGGCTTGATCCGGCAGCGGTGATTGTCAGCCCCGGCGGTGGCGATGAACCCCGCGTGCCGGTTTATGCCGGCAGCCGCATGCCGCTGACCACCTGGCTCGCCGCGCGGGTGCGCGCGATTTTGCATGATCCTTCGCGCTGGGCGCATTTGCCGGAACCGGTGCAGGAATGGCTCCGGCTACAAAGCCTGCGGAGCGAATTGCCGCCATCCGATGGCTTGCTGATTGAAACCTTCCCGCGTGGCGGGCGCTGGTTCCTGGTGGCCTATACGTTTGAAGGGCGGCTTGCGCATCAAACGCTTGGGCTTTTGGTGACGAAGCGCATGGAACGCCTTGGCATGGGGCCGCTTGGTTATGTGGGCACGGATTATGTGCTGGCGATCTGGTCCGCCTTTGAACCGACTGGCGTGGAAAGGCTGTTCGCTGAAGATATTCTGGGCGATGAGATGGAAGAA
>JAPLOJ010000379.1 GCA_026400795.1 Alphaproteobacteria bacterium | reverse complement strand
GCAGCGGCAGGGCGGCCCACCACATCGGCTTGCCCACCAGGTGGGAAGGCGACCACCATGGAAACGGCGCGGGATGGGAAATTGTCCTGCGCCAGCGCGGGCATGGCGACGGGCAGGGCTGCGGCGCTGGTTAAAAGACTGCGGCTTTGCATGTTTTATCCTCCCATTCTTTGTTGTTCGTTCAGGCGACGGGATTTTCCAGAACACCAATCCCGCTGATTTCAATCCGTACCACATCGCCCTTTTGCAGGAATTTCGGCGGGGTGAAGCCAATGCCAACGCCAACCGGCGTGCCTGTCGCAATCACATCGCCGGGCTCGAGTGTAATGGCGGCGCTGATCGCTTCAATCAGCGTGGGTACATCAAAAATCAAATCCGCCACCAGCGCATCCTGACGCTTTTCGCCATTAACATGGGTGATCAGGCGAAGTTTTGTCGGATCGGGCGCTTCATCGGCGGTCAGAATGGCGGGGCCCATGGGGCAAAAGCTATCCAGGCCCTTGCCCAAAACCCATTGGCTATGGCGCTTCTGCAAATGCCGCGCGGTCACGTCATTCACAATGGTATAGCCAAACACATGGGCAAGTGCGGTGGCCTTGCTGATGCCGCGCCCGCCCGTGCCAATCACAATCGCCAATTCGCCTTCGTAATCCAGGCCGCCGGTTGGGTCCAAATGGCTAAGGATCGGCTCACCGATTGCGATGATGGCGGTATGGGGTTTGGAGAATACAACGGGGAAGGGCGGCACAACATCCTTAGCCCCGCCATCAAAGCCAGAGCCCGCGAATTCCTTCGCGTGTTCATGATAATTCTTGCCCACACAGAACACGTTCTTCGGTGGGCGCGGAATGGGGGCGAGGATTTTCGCACTGGTCAGCACCGGTGCCTTGCCAACCGCATCCCGCGCAGCGCCCAGTGCTGCCGGTCCTGCCGCGATGAGGCCAAGCATATCGCGCGGCAGAGAAGGTGCTACGGCGGTAATGTCGCGCAGCGCGCCCGCTTCATCCATGGCGCCAATCCGCACACCAGCAGCATCCGAGAAAGTGACCAAACGCATCAGTTCATCCTCAATATCATTCAGCGCCTCAGGTAGCGCTTTCTGCAGGATTTGCCAGGGGCAGGCTGGCCGCGCGCTCCAAGGCCCGCGCCCCGCGCAGCGCCAGATCATCGCGGTAAAGCGCCGCCACAACCTGCACCGCGCGCGGCATGCCCTCAGCATCCAAAGCCACGGGCACGGAAATCGCCGGTTGGCGCGTTAGGTTGAAGGCGAAGGTCCAGGGCGCCCAATCGCGCCACAGCGCCTCTGCGGTCAGCACCAGATCATAGCGCTGATGAAACCGCGCCATGGCATGGGCGGCTTCCAGGCGCATCGCCTCGGCGGCCAAATAATCCACGGCGAGCATTTCGCCCTCACGCGCCGCAACCTCGGCAATGCCGGCATCGAGCAGATCACGTTTGTCTTCCGGTGTGGTGGCGATGATGCGCGACAGGGCCACACCCCAAACCCGCCCAAAAATAGCGCGCGTGTCGGGCAGGCCGGGATCGGCTTCCTCCACAATCGCGCCTTGGTCTTCCAAAAGCCGCGCGGCGGCGGCCAGCACTTCTTCCCCTTCCGCATCCAAGGGCGGCGCAAAGCCCATGCGCCGCACCAGTGCCACACGCATGCCCGCGACACCGTCTTCAATGCCAGTGAGCCAATCGCGCGGATCATCCGGCAGGGCATAGGGGTCGCGCAGATCGTGCCGCGCCATGGCGCCGAACATCAGCGCGGCGTCGCGCACCGTGCGTGTCATGGGGCCGGCCACCGCCACATGGCCAAAGGCGCCCAGCGGCCATTGCGGAATACGCCCGAAGGAAGGCTTCATGCCAACCAGCCCGCAAAACGCTGCCGGGATGCGAATGGAACCGCCGGCATCGGTGCCAATATGCAGCGGCCCAAAACAAGCCGCCCCCGCCGCCCCGGCGCCGGAAGAAGAACCGCCCGGCGTGCGCTTGGGGTTCCAGGGATTGCGCGTAATGCCATGCAAAGGGCAGTCGCCGGGCGATTTCCAGCCGAATTCCGTGGTGGTGGTCTTGCCGATGATCACCGCACCCGCCTGCTTCAGGCCCAGCACGGCGGGGGCGTCTTCAGTCGCGGGTGTCGTATCCGTGGAGCGGCTGCCGCGCCTTGTCGGGAAACCCGATAGGTTCAGCAAATCCTTCACCGTGGCGGGCACGCCATCCAGGGCGCCCATCGGCCGGCCGGACTGCCAGCGCGCTTCAGCCTCACCAGCGGCCTGCAAGGCGCGTGGGTTCATCGTGGCAAAGGCATTTACCCATGGATTATAGCGGGCAACGCGCTCCATCACCGCCTTCAACGCCTCCACCGGCGAAAGGCGCCGGCGCGCATAAAGCCCAAGCAGGGTCTCGGCAGTCATCAGGGCGGGATCGGTATCGCTCATGGGGGTTCCGATATGCTGGCTAAGAGTGCAGCATGCCGCCTGATTGCAGGCAGGAGAACCCCCTCATGAATGACAAAGCCGCCAAACCCTGGGAATGGCCCGAAGCCCAATGGCGCGAAATTGTGGGCCGCGCCCGCGCCGGGCGGTCACTAGCACCCGCTTCCTGGCCCAATGGGGCGCGCTGCTGTGTCTCGCTTTCCTTCGATGCGGATCACGAAACCATTCCGCTGCGCGATGCCGATGAAAGCCCCATGCGCATCAGCCAGGGGCAATACGGCTCCCGCCAGGGCGTGCCGCGCATCCGCGCCTTGCTCGCCCGCCATGACATCAAGGC
>JAPLOJ010000272.1 GCA_026400795.1 Alphaproteobacteria bacterium | reverse complement strand
CACCAGAAACCTGGCTAGTCTCAATCTGCAAAAAGGCCGGCGGCCATTATCAGACAGGCTCCTAGACCAAGCCCATGGATCACGATGAAACCCTGCTGCTGCTGCCCGGCCTACTCTGCGATGCCCGGCTTTGGCGCGACCAGATCGAAGTTTTCAGCGCTTCCCGCCGCGTGGTGGTAGCCAGCCTGACGGCGCATGACAGCATCGGCGCCATGGCGGAAGCCGCACTTTCCGGGCTGAGTGGGCCATTGGCCGTCGCGGGGCTTTCCATGGGCGGCTATGTGGCGCTTGAGATCGCGCGCCGCGCGCCGGGGCAGGTCAAGCGCCTTGCGCTGTTTGATACCTCGGCCCGCCCCGATACGCCGGAACAGACCGAACGCCGGCGCGGCTTGTTGGCCCTTTCCCAAAGTGGGCAGTTTCGCGGCGTGACGCCACGCCTGCTGCCCATGCTGGTGCATCCTTCCCGCCTGGGTGGCCCTTTGGCCGCGGAGGTGATGGCCATGGCGGAACGTGTGGGGCGAGATGCCTTTCTCCGCCAGCAAACCGCCATTATGGGGCGCGTCGATTCCAGGCTCGATCTGCCTGCCATCCGCGCCAAGACCTTGGTTGCGGTGGGAGAGGATGATCTGCTGACCCCGCCCCATTTGGCCGAGGAAATGGCTGCCACGATTCCCGGTGCGCATCTGGTGCGCCTCGCCGATTCCGGCCATTTGCCGAGCATGGAAGTGCCGGAAGCGGTGAATGCCGCGATGCGCGACTGGTTGGCCGACTGAACACAAAAAAAGCGCGGCCCTTTCGGCGCCGCGCTTCTTTAGATTACAGCCCTAACTCACGCCGCCTTCGCCATCCCGCGCAGCACGTAATGCAGGATGCCCCCATTCTTGTAGTATTCCACCTCATCGGCGGTATCCACGCGGCACAGCACCTGGGTTTTTACCTGTGACCCATCGGCGCGGGTGATGACAACATCCATCATCATGCGTGGCGAAAGCTTTTCCACGCCCAGAATGTCAATCATCTCATCGCCCGTCAGGCCAAGGCTCTGGCGGCTTTCGCCTTCCTTAAACACCAGCGGCAGCACGCCCATGCCGACCAGGTTTGACCGATGGATACGCTCAAAGCTTTCAGCGATCACGGCCTTGATACCAAGCAGATAAGTGCCCTTCGCGGCCCAATCGCGCGAAGAACCCGTGCCATATTCCTTGCCACCAATCACCACCAGCGGCACGCCTTCGTTCTTGTAGCGCATCGCCGTGGTGTAGATCGGTGCCACTTCACCTGAAGGGTAATGCTTGGAAATGCCGCCTTCCACGCCGGGCACCATTTCATTGCGGATACGCGGATTGGCGAAGGTGCCGCGCATCATCACCTGATGGTTGCCGCGCCGCGCGCCATAGCTGTTGAAATCCGCCTGACGCACCTGGTGTTCCAGCAAATATTCACCGGCCGGCGACGCCTTCCGGATATTCCCCGCCGGCGAGATATGGTCGGTCGTGATGGAATCCGCGAGCTGCGCGAGGATGCGCGCACCCTTCACATCACCCACCGGCTTCGGATCGGCGGTCATGCCTTCGAAGTAGGGCGGGTTCTGCACATAGGTGCTGCCGCCATTCCAGCGATAGGTTTGGCTGGACGCGTCCACCTCGATGGCCTGCCACTCCTTG
>JAPLOJ010000438.1 GCA_026400795.1 Alphaproteobacteria bacterium | reverse complement strand
CCCGGCGGTGAACCCGATGATCAAGATCACCAACATCGTGGCACTGCTGCTGCTCGCGATGTTGGCGCATAGCTAAGCTTCTTTGGGCGGCGCTGCCGCCCAAATAGAAAGCCCAGGAGGTTTTGCCTCCTGGGCTTTTTTGTTTGGTCGCATTTTCCGAGTCGCCAAGCGTGCTGCTTGGCTTGAAAATGCTCCAGGAGGCGCTGCCTCCTGGGCTTTTTTTATGTCAGAGCGCGCCGCCCTTGCGCCCCGCCATGGCACCAAGACGCAGGCGCAGCGCATTCAATTTGATGAAGCCCTGTGCATCGAATTGGTCATAGGCGCCCTGGTCATCTTCAAACGTCACATGCTTCATGGAATAGAGGCTATTGGGTGATTGCCGCCCGGTGACGATGGTGTTGCCCTTATAAAGCTTGAGCCGCACCGTGCCTGAGACGCTGTGCTGGCTTTCATCAATCAAAGCTTGCAGCATGCGCCGTTCGGGCGCGAACCAGAAGCCATTATAGATCAGCTCCGCATAGCGCGGCATCAGGCTATCTTTCAGATGCGCCGCTTCGCGGTCCAGCGTGATGCTTTCCATGGCGCGATGCGCGACATACAGGATGGTACCGCCTGGCGTTTCATAGCAGCCGCGGGACTTCATGCCGACAAAGCGGTTTTCCACCAAATCCAGCCGGCCAATGCCGTTTTCCTTGCCAAGCGCGTTCAAGCGCGTGAGCAAGGTGGCGGGCGACAGGCGTTCGCCATTGATCCCAACCGCATCGCCGCGTTCGAATTCAACGGTGATGTCGGTCGCGCGGTCTGGCGCATCCATCGGGCTGATGGTGCGCTGCCAGACCATTTCATCCGGCGCGTCCCAGGGTTCTTCCAGGATTTTGCCTTCGCTGCTGCTGTGCAGCAGATTGGCATCAACACTGAAGGGCGCTTCGCCACGCTTATCCTTGGCGATGGGGATCTGGTGTTCTTCGGCGAATTCGATCAGGCGCGTGCGGCTGGTCAGGTCCCATTCGCGCCAGGGCGCGATGACCTTCACATCCGGCTTCAGCGCGTAATAGCTGAGTTCAAACCGCACCTGGTCATTGCCTTTGCCGGTTGCGCCATGCGCCACCGCATCAGCGCCCATGGCTTCGGCGATTTCAATCTGGCGCTTGGCGATCAGCGGGCGCGCGATGGAGGTGCCGAGTAGATACATGCCCTCATAAAGCGCATTGGCGCGGAACATGGGGAAGACGAAATCGCGGATGAATTCTTCCCGCAGATCATCCACGAAAATATTTTCTGGCTTGATGCCAAGCAGCAGCGCCTTGTCGCGCGCCGGGCCCAATTCCTCACCCTGGCCGAGATCGGCGGTGAAGGTGATGACTTCGCATTGATAGGTGGTTTGCAGCCATTTCAGGATGACGCTGGTATCCAAGCCGCCAGAATAGGCGAGCACGACCTTCTTCACATCTTTGACGCGCATGATCTTTCCCTTGAAAACTGCAATATGGAGGGGCGATATGCCCCCCACGCGCAGTGAGGGCAAGCGGGGCTTGCAGGGGCAGCTTGGTGCGGGGAAGATAGGGCAGCGGCCCAAAGGAGTAACCTATGCCAGGCTGGAAGGGCTGTGTCGCGACGCTTGCAGCGCTGATTGGGCTTGCTGCGGCCCCGGTCAGCCATGCGCAGGCGCCGGCAGCGCCCATTCTGGAAGCCCCGGCCATTTTGGGTCTGCCGGAGGCCAGCCAAGCCAGCGTTCGGCGCTTCCTTAATTTGAACACGCCGCGGGTGTTGGCCTTTGGCCCCAATGGCACTTTTGGCTGGCAGGCGGGCGGTGGTGATGCGGCCTTTGTCGAACAGACCGCGCTGACCAATTGCGAAAGGCGCGCGGGGCCTGGCGCCTGCAGCATCGCGCTGCGCGATCTTTCGATTGTGAAGCCGGGTCGGGAATGGGCGCCGAGCCTCCCGCCCGAGGGGGTGGCGATTGTTTCAGCCCATCACGCGACGCTGCCCGATGAGCGCTTCATCTGGTGGGGGCCGGAGCAGGCGCGCGGCGTGCTGGTGTTTGGGCATGGCAGGGAAGCGCTGACCGATCTGCGCGGGCGCCAGCCGCATAGCTGGACGCGGCATTTCAACAATGCCGGCTTTGATGTCTGGCGGTTTGACCGCGAACCAAATGCCGATGGTGCGCGCCGCGCGGCCGCCTGGCTGCGCGATGATTTGGCGGAATTGCGTGGGCGCGGCTATCGGCAGGTGATTGTGGCGGGGCAATCACGCGGCGGTTGGAATGCGCTGATGGTGCTGAACCGCCCCGGGCTTGCCGATGTAGCGATTGCGATTGCCGCTGCCGCGCATGGCAGGCCGAGTGACGAAAACAACCGCCTGCATGCGCAGGTTGCCGATTTGGAAGCGCTATTGACCGGGGCCGATGGCGCGCGCCGCACGCGGCTTGCGATTGCAGATTTTCGGGATGACCCCTTCATGGCGGAGCCCGATAAACGTGCCGAAGCGCTGCGGCGGCAACGCGAACGCTTTGGTGCGTTTTTATTGATTGACCGGCCAGAGGGTGTGGCAGGCCATGGTGCGGGCGGCACCACGGCCTTCAATGATCGTTACGGGGCGTGTTTGCTGCGTTTCGCCACCGCGCCGCGCCCGCCTGCGAATTGTTGAGGTATTTTCAAGCCAAGTGGCATTGCTTGGCTTGAAAATACCCTACCTAAAATCCCGGCTCGCGGGCAGTTTCGCGCGCGGCGGGCGGCGATCATCCTGCGGGCGCGCTACCTCATCCGCACGGCCCAGCGCGGCAGCGGCCCAATCGCTGCCGGCTTCTTGCAACAACCCTTCCAGCAGATCGGAACGGTCAACAAGTTGGCGCGCAATCACGTGAATGATCGGCACCTCGGCGTGCTGATCCTCGCGCTCCACCCGGCCTTCCACTTGCAAAAGCCGCGCGCCACGCAGCGCGCGACGATCACGCGCGGCGATATCGGTGTAGACCACCAGATTGGCGGTGCCGTGTTCATCCTCGATGGTGATGAAAATCACGCCCTTGGCGGAACCGGGGCGCTGGCGCATCAACACAAGCCCTGCCAGGCGCAGCGAGCGGCCTGATTTCCAAACCTGCAAATCGCGTGTGTCCCGCAACCCCTCGGCGTGCAATTGCGCGCGCAGCAGCGCCAAGGGATGCCGCCCCAAGGTCAGGCCGAGCCTTGCGTAGTCATTGACGATGCTCTCCCCCTCATGTTCCGCCGGCAAAAGCGGCGCGGCTTCCGGCAGGATGGGGGCTTCATCTGCCAAAGCCGCGCCCACGCCATCTCGCATAGCGAAAAGCGGCAAATCACGCGGCGTGCCCCGCGCCCCGCGCGCGGCCCAGGCGGCATCGCGGCGCAACACGCCGGGGAAGGCATTGGCGGCGGCGAGAGCACTCAAAGCGCCCTGGGAAAGCCTGGCGCGCCAGGCCAAATCCTCCACACTCACGAAGGGCGCGCCATTGCGCGCGGCGCGGGCGGCGAGCAGCGCTTCCGCATCGCGCGCGGCAAGCCCCGCCACCAACCGCAAGCCAAGCCGCAGTGCCAAGCTGCCCGCGCTTTCTGGCGCTTCTTCCAGGCTGCTATCCCAATCGCTGGCATTCACATCCACCGCGCGCACTACTACGCCGTGTTCCCGGGCATCGCGCATGATCTGCGCTGGCGCGTAAAACCCCATGGGCTGGCTGTTCAGCAAAGCGCAGGCAAAGGCCGCCGGGTGATGGCATTTCAACCAGGCCGAGGCATAGACCAGATGCGCGAAGCTCGCCGCATGGCTTTCGGGAAAACCATAACTGCCAAAGCCTTCGATTTGCGCAAAGACACGCTCTGCCAAATCCTGCGCATAACCGCGCCGGGTCATACCCGTCACCAGCTTTTCCTTATGGCGCGTCACCAAACCCTGTTGGCGAAAGGTGGCCATGGCGCGGCGCAATTGATCCGCTTCTTCCGGCGTGAAGCCGGCGGCGACAATAGCCAGGCGCATCGCCTGCTCCTGAAACAGCGGCACGCCAAGCGTGCGCCCCAGCACCTGCTTCAATTCATCAGGCGGGCCAAAGGCGGGATCAGGTGCGGGGTATTCCACTGCTTCCAAGCCCTGCCGCCGACGCAGATAGGGATGCACCATATCGCCCTGAATGGGGCCCGGGCGCACAATCGCCACCTGCACCACCAGATCATAAAAGGCGCGCGGTTTCAGCCGAGGCAGCATATTCATCTGCGCGCGGCTTTCCACCTGAAATACGCCAACGGAATCCGCGCGCCGCAGCATGGCATAGGTTTCCGCACAATCGCGCGGCAGGTTTTCCAAGGCGAGTGCAAGCCGCCGATG
>JAPLOJ010000285.1 GCA_026400795.1 Alphaproteobacteria bacterium | reverse complement strand
TGCCAGAACGCCCGCGCGGGCGCGTGATTGTGCTGGGCGCCGGGAAATCCGCCGCCGTCATGGCCGCCGCGGTGGAGGCCGCCTGGCCCGATGCCCCGATCGAAGGCCTGGTGGTGACCCGCTATGCCCATGGCTACCCCACGCGGCGGGTGCGCGTATTGGAAGCATCCCACCCCGTGCCCGATGCCGCCGGGGCCAAAGCAGCAGCGGAATTGCTGGAAGTGGCGCGCGGCGCGGGCGCGGATGATCTGGTGCTGTTTCTGGTCTCGGGCGGCGGGTCTTCGCTGACCACCCTGCCGGCCCCCGGCCTGACGCTGGACGATCTGATTGCGGTGAATAAGGCGCTGCTGGCTTACGGCGCCACCATCCATGAAATGAACTGCATCCGCCGGCATCTTTCCGCCTTTTCCGGCGGGCGGTTGGCGGCAGCGGCGCATCCGGCGCGCGTGGTGCCGCTGGCCATTTCCGATGTGCCGGGGGATGACCCAAGCGTGATTGCCTCCGGCCCCACCGTGCCGGACCCGTCCAGCTTCGCCGATGCGCGTGCCTTGGTGGCACATTACGGGATGAAACTACCTTCAGCCGTGATGGCGCATCTTGCCGCGGGCGCCGAGGAAAGCCCGAAACCCGGCGATCCGCGCCTGGGCATGCCGGATTACCGCTTCATCGCGACCCCCGCCATGGCGCTGCAAGCTGCCGCCTCTGCCGCGCGCGGGCTAGGCCTGACGCCGCTGATTCTGGGCGATGCTTTGGAGGGTGAGGCGCGGGAATTGGGCATAGCGCTGGCCGGCATTGCGCGTTCAGCCGCAGCCCATGGCCACCCCTTGCCCGGCCCGGCCATTCTGCTTTCAGGCGGTGAGACCACAGTCACCATCCGCAACCCCAAGCCAGGCCGTGGCGGGCGGAACGGGGAATGCTTGCTCGGCTGCGCGCTTGCCTTGGCCGGGGCGCCCAACATCTGGGCCTTGATGGGCGACACGGATGGCATTGATGGGTCGGAAGACAATGCCGGCGCCATCGCCACCCCGGATACGCTGGTCCGCGCCCGCGCGGCTGGGCTTGATCCCCGCGCGCTACTCGCTGGGCATGACAGTTACCGCCTGTTCCAGACGCTGGGTGATCTGCTGGTTACCGGGCCGACTCTGACAAATGTGAATGATTTTCGGGCCTTGCTGATAGCTTAACTTTTAAAAGTTAAGGCACGCTGGTTTTGGGTGGTATTTTTGCTTAATTTTGCTAAGATACCGCTATGCGCGACCCAAACCTTGAAGCCCTCCTCGCCCGGCGCGGTACCGTAAAGCAGATCGCCGCCGCCTTGGGCATTTCCACCGCCGCCGTTTCCCAATGGAAGCGTATTCCTGAGGATCGTGTTCCGGATATCGCCAAGGCGCTGAACTTACCGCCGGAAAGCCTGCGGCCTAATCTGGCGCCCATCCCAACCCATTCCGAACCAATGTTAGGAGCGCCCCGCATGGTGGCCCGCCCCGTTCTGCGCCGCCGGCGCCGTACCAAAATCATCGCAACGCTCGGCCCCGCCAGCAGCAGCGCGGAGATGATCGAAAAGCTCCACCGCGCCGGCGCCGATATCTTCCGCCTTAATTTTTCCCATGGCAGTCATGAGGATCACGCCGCGCGCATCGCGACCATTCGCGCCGTTGAAGCCAAGGTGGGCCGGCCCATCGGGATATTGGCGGATGTGCAGGGGCCGAAACTCCGCGTTGGGCGCTTTCAGGCCGGGCGGGTGCAATTGCAAACCGGCCAGAGTTTTCGGCTGGATTTGAACCCGACGCCCGGCGATGTCCGCCGCGTGAACCTGCCCCATCCGGAAATCATCAGCGCCGCGGAAATCGGGACTTCCCTGCTGCTGGATGATGGCAAATTGCGTTTGCGCGTGACCCATAAGCGCCCCGATCACCTGGAAACCCAGGTGGTGGTGGGCGGCCCGTTGTCTGACCGCAAAGGCGTGAATGTGCCTGATGTGGCGCTGCCCATCCCGGCGCTGACGGAAAAGGACCGCGCGGACCTCGCCTTCGTGCTGGATCAGGGCGTTGAATATATTGGGCTATCTTTCGTGCAGCGCCCGGAAGACGTGGCTGAGGCCAAGGAAATCGCCGCCGGGCGGGCCTGGATCATGGTGAAAATGGAAAAACCCCAGGCGCTCGAAAACTTGGATGCCATCATGGCTTTGACCGATTGCGTCATGGTCGCGCGCGGTGATTTGGGTGTGGAGCTACCACCGGAAGAAGTGCCACTCGCGCAAAAGCGCATCGTGCGTACCGCCCGCGCACTCGGCAAACCTGTTGTGGTGGCAACGCAAATGCTGGAAAGCATGATCACCGCGCCAAGCCCAACCCGCGCCGAGGTTTCCGATGTTGGCACGGCAGTATTTGATGGTGCGGATGCGGTGATGCTCTCGGCTGAGACAGCCGCCGGGCAATACCCCTATGAAGCGGTGAATATGATGGACCGCATTGTGGCGCGCGTGGAACAAGACACAGACTGGCGCCGCCTGACCGATGCCGCGCGCCCGCCGCCCGAGCATTCCAGCGCCGGCGCCATCGCCACCGCCGCGCGCCAGGTAGCCGAGACGATCGAGGCCGAGGTGATTGCGACCTTCAGCTCCACCGGGTCCACCACTTTGCGGGTTGCCCGCGAAAGGCCGCATTGTCCCATCCTGGGGCTGACCACCAGCGCCGGCGTGGCGCGGCGCATGGCGCTGATCTGGGGCGTGCATCCGTTGGAGGTGAATGAAATCCATTCCATGACAGAAATGGTGGCGCGCGCGACGCGCGCCGCGCAGCATGAAGGCTTCGCCAAAAGCGGGGATGAGGTGGTGGTGACCGCCGGGGTGCCCTTCGGCACGCCGGGGACGACGAATGCGCTGCGCGTGGCGATTGTGAAGTGAAGAAAGCGGGCGGTTTGGATGTTTTTAGCCGTTACCATCCTAATTGCCCGCGCGCGTTATATCCTGCTCCGTGAAAGCAACAACCGCATCTTCTCCTGAACGCTGATTATTCGTAGCGATACACCCTTCCGCAGAGCCATGTCCTTGCAGAGAGCGTGCAAGCGCCAAGGCTTCGTGCAGGAGCTTCAGGTCACCTACCTGATTGGCAAGAATCAAGACCAGCGCAGCATTCAAATCGGCGCTTTCAGCCTCGGTCAGGCCGCGATGCGCTTCGATGATGGCGCGATAGGCTGCATCAGGATCCGCGAAGCGTGACTTCGTATCAAGCACCGTCATGCTGCACCCGCCTGTTGCAATGCAGCCGCTATCGCATCCTGCCTGGCACAGAGAAAACGCGCGGCAATATGCCGATCCGGACGAACAAGGTAAGCCGCGCCAGGTGAAAGGGAAAACCGCGCAATCAAATTCTTATCGTTGTTGTCCACATTAATGACAGGCAGGCCCGCTACCGCTGTGGTTTCGGCGCCGGCCTGTAAGCACAATAATGCGAAACCATGTGGCAATTTTTCACTCAAATACCCCTTCCCCAGCGGCGCATCAGGCATAGGCGCGCCAGGAGGCGGGCCACCAGCCCAGCTTCCATCATCCGGCGTTGATAGCGGACTGTTACGATACGCCGTTGGCGTTGAAAGCCGACCGGAATTGACGAAGCGCTTGCCGAATTCCGTCTGCCGCGCAAGCGCCAACGCAGCATTGCGAAAGCGCGCCTCCGCCTTCTGGCGTGGTGCGATGAAATCCGTGGCACGGGTGGAATTCAGGATATTCTCATCTGCTGCTTCCGAACGTTCTTGATCATAGCTGGCAATTAGCCCTGCCTTGCCTTGCAGCACGGCGGCGAGTTTCCAGCCAAGATTATCCGCATCCTGCACGCCAGAATTGGCACCGCGCGCGCCAAAGGGCGAGACCTGATGCGCCGCATCCCCGGCAAAAATCACCGCGCCATGGACAAAGCGTTCAAGGCGGCGGCACTGGAAGCGATAAACCGAAATCCACTCCAATTCAAAATCACCATGGCCCAGCATGCGTTCAATGCGCGGGCGCACCACTTCGGGCTGCCTTTCATGTTCTGCATCTGCCTCGGGGGAAAGTTGCAGATCTATCCGCCAGATATCATCGGGCTGCTTGTGCAGCAGGCAGGATTGCCCCGAATGAAAGGGCGGGTCGAACCAGAACCAGCGCTCAACCGGGAAGGCGGCTGTCATGCGCACATCGGCGATCAGGAATTGATCCTCAAAGGCCTCACCCATGAAATCCAGCCCAAGCAATGACCGCGTCGGGGAACGCGCACCGTCGCAGGCAATGACGAAGCGCGCATCAAGGCTATAGGCGCCATCAGGCGTTTCAATGCGAAGCCGCGCGCCTTGATCGCCAGTCTGCATGCCGCTGACACGATTGAGCCAGCGCAGATCAACGCCCAGGGTCTGCGCGCGATCCACCAGGAATTTTTCCGCGTAAAACTGCTGTAGATTGATAAAGGCTGGCATCTTGTGGCCAGGCTCCGGCAGTAGATCGAACTGATAGAGCAGGTCTTCACCCTGAAACACCTTGCCGATATTCCAACGCACGCCCTTTTCCAGCATGGGGGCCACGCAGCCAAGGCGGTCCCAGATTTCAAGCGTGCGCTTGGCAAAGCAGATGGCGCGGGAACCCTCACCGATGCGGTTTTGATCATCGAGCAGCACGCATTCAATACCGCGCAACTTGAGATCAATGGCGAGCGTAAGACCCACCGGGCCAGCGCCAATAATCACAACCGGATATTCAGCAGGCTTCGCGCGCACCTGATCCGCGTGGCGGCGATAGGCAAAACGCGCAAATGGCTCAGCGGCTTTCATGCGCTTCCGTTTGCAGTTTTTGCAAGCGGCAAAACCAGACCATCGCGCCCAACCACCAACGGGCCCTGGTATTGGCTGCGGAGCGCATCAATCCAGTGCTGTTCCGTCACCAGCGGATCATCTGCCGGCACCAAATGATGCAGCGCCAGCAGCCCAACACCTGCTTTGCTTGCGATACGTCCGACATCTTCGGCCAGTGTATGGCTTGCCAGCAGATGCTGCTTCAAGCGCACCCCATTACCAACGCGCGCCACAAGGCGATCCACGCCTGGTTCATAAATCGCTTCATGCACCAGAATATCCGCGCCCCGTGCAAATGTCGCGAGTGGCGGGAAATAAGTTGTATCGGCTGAAAAAACGACGCTCCCCGCGCCATGGTCGAACCGCAGCGCAAAGCAATCCGTCACTGGTGGATGCAGCACGCGCAGCGCGGTAAGTTTCACCCTTTCATCGGTAAAGACAGCACCATCGCCATATTCCTGCACCTCAACCATGCGGGCCAGATCTGGTCGGCCTTCATCTTCAATACGGATTGCAATGTCATAGGAAAGCGATGCAAGAAAACCCTGCCAGACTGCGGCCGTGCCAGCCGGCCCATACACCACCACCTTGTCCTTCAAGCCGGCGGTCCAGGCGGTATGGATCAACGGTCCAAGTTCGAGCACATGATCCGAATGCAAATGCGTGATGATGATGCAGCGCAATTCAGGCAAAGCAAGGCCCGCTTCCACGAGCCCGCGTGTTACGCCAAGCCCGCAATCAATCACGTAAGGATAGCCACCAATCACCAGCAGATTTGCGGTTGGCGAAGGCCCGCCCCTGCGAATCGCAGGGCCGCCCTTTGTGCCAAGCAGCACCAAGCGATCGGGCTGAGGGGACGCTGTATTCATCTCACCAAGCCTGTTTCTTTTTCGGGTTGAAGCGTTTCGGCAAACCGTCCCAGCAGTTGATGTAGTTTTTCTGCAAGCTCGGCAGCTTCGCCGCATGGGCGGTGACGCGTTGGGGAAGACGTGTCTCAAACATGAAAGCCAGGGTGCCGGTAAGTTTCACCGGCTTCAATTCCGCATTAGACGCATGCTCGAAGGCCGCTGCATCCGGCCCATGGGGCAGCATTTGGTTATGCAGTGAAAAGCCGCCCGGCACGAAGCCTTCCGGCTTCGCATCATAAACCCCATAGATCAGGCCCATGAATTCGCTCATGACGTTGCGGTGATACCAGGGCGGGCGAAAGGTGTTTTCCGCTACCATCCAACGTTCCGGAAAAATCACGAAATCAATATTGGCCGTGCCTTCCTCTCCGGACGGAGAGGTCAGCACGGTGAAAATGGAAGGGTCAGGATGGTCAAAGGAAATGGACCCAATGGCAGCGTAACGCCTCAGATCATATTTGTACGGATAATAATTCCCATGCCAGGCAACGACATCCAAGGGCGATTGGCCGATCTCGGTCACAAAAAGATCACCGCCCCATTTGACGAAAAGCTTTGAGGGCGCTTCCTCATCCTCATAAGCGGCAACTGGCGTCAGGAAATCGCGCGGATTGGCCAGGCAATTGGCACCGATTGGCCCGCGATTGGGCAAAGTGAAGGTGCCGGCATAATTCTCACAGACATAGGCGCGCGCTGCGCCATCCGGGATTTCGCAACGAAAAATGATACCGCGCGGGATGACACAAATCTCACCTGGCTCGATCTCAATGACGCCGAATTCGGTGCAGAAGCGCAGCTTCCCTTGCTGCTCGACAATCAGCAATTCGCCATCGGCATTGAAGAAATACTCGCGCTGCATGGACCGCGTGATGAAGGCGATATGTGCGGCCATGCCGGTTTGCGCATCCGAATCACCCGCGGTGGTGATGGTGGTAAGGCCTTCCACAAAACTCACGCGCTGGCGGGGCATGGGCGAAGGGTCCCAGCGCATCTGGCCAAGCATGGGCTGGCGTTCCGCCGTGTTTGGGGCGGTGCGGATCAGGCCAGGATCAATCGGGCGGTAATGGCCGGAATGCTTGACCGTCGGGCGAATACGATAGAGCCAGGAACGTTCATTCTTGCCATGTGGCGCGGTGAAGGCCGAACCGGAAAGCTGTTCGGCGTAAAGCCCATAATTGCATTTTTGCGGTGAATTGCGCCCAACAGGCAGCGCATCGGGCAGCGCCTCCGTCTCGAAGGAATTGCCAAAGCCCGACATGTAACGGGGCGATGCAGGGGGCTTGGTCTTCGGCATGGTCAGGCTCCGGCGCGTTTCATTCAACCTTGGCGCCGGATATGCGCACCAGCTCCGCCACGCGCGGCATTTCGGCCGCGAAAAAAGCGGTGAATTCCTCCGGCGTGCTGCCGACCGGTTCATAGCCAAGCGAGAGGATGCGTTCACGTAGCTGAGGGTCCCTCAGGCCGGCCGCCAAGGCCTGTGACATCCGCTGCACCGCCGCTGGCGGCGTGCCGGCCGGCGCAAAGGCACCAAGCCAGGAAGAAAACTCATAACCAGGCACCGCTTCCGCCACCGCCGGAACGTCTGGAAACTCGGGCGAGCGCTGCGCCCGCGTGATGGCCAATGCACGCACCTGATCGGCGCGGATTTGCTGCACGGTTTCCACAATTGGCGAAAACACGATGTCCACGCGCCCAGCGACAAGATCTGTCATGGCGGGCGCTCCACCGCGATAATTGATATGGGTGAATTGCACCTGCGCTAAATGTTCAAACAGCGCCGCAGCGAAATGCTGCGAAGACCCTGCCCCCGCCGTGCCAACATTGACTCGCCCCGGATTGGCCCGCGCAAATGCGACCAAATCAGCAAGGCTCCGTGCCGGAAAGCCCGGATGCGCCACCAGCATGCTGGAGCTTTTCACAAAAAGTGATACTGCCGTGAAATCCTTGATCGGATCAAAGGGCAGGTTGCGATAAAGCGCTGCATTCACCGCCTGCGATCCCATGGAGGCCACGACCAGCGTATGCCCATCCGGCGCACTGCGTGCCACATGTTCGGTCGCGATATTGCCGGCGGCACCCACGCGGTTCTCCACAACGGCCGGCTGCGGTAAGGCTGCTGACAGCGCCTGCGCCATCAGTCGCCCCGTGGTATCCGTGGAACCGCCCGCCGCGAAGCCGACCACCAGGCGTATGGGCCGGCTTGGCACCCATTCCGCGCCTTGTGCGGAAGCGCCGCGCATCATCAGCGGCGCGGCTGCTATGCCAGTGATCAAAGTTCGACGATTGATCATGCTTTTCCTCCGCTGTTTTTATGCATTAGACGTCGAAGAAAACCGTCTCCGCCGCGCCCTGCAAGTGAATGTCGAAGACATAGGTGTTCTCAGCCGCGCCCGAGACGCGCCGCGCGATCAGCGTCTTGCGCCGTTCCGGCTGTTCGATCAGGCGGAGCACCGGGTCTTCGGCGTTCGCAGCCGCCTCATCTTCAAAATAAAGCCGGGTCAAAAGGCCAAGATTGATGCCGCGCGCGACAAGCCAAACCAGTATATGGGGCGCCAAGCTGCCCTCACCATGGCGGCGTGCCACTGCGCCTGGCTTGATGGTGACGAAGGACCAAAGCCCGGTTTCGAAATCTGTCCCTGTCCGCCCCCAGCCGCGAAACGCCGTATCGCGCGGCCCCAGCGACTGATCCGCCGGATGGTTGAAACGGCCGAAGGAATCCGCCTGCCAGATTTCCACCAAAGCATCGCGAATCACGGCGCCGGTACCATCGAAAATACGCCCTTCGATGCGAATACGTTCCCCTTTGATCTCGGGGCCAAGCGCTATGGTGCCCAGGTTAATCTCAAAAATATCGAAACCGGCCTGGCGCGGTATCAGGCCGATATGCACAAAGGGCCCCGCAGTCTGGGAAGGCGTTTCCGGCAAATAGCCAAGCGCATCAGGGGTAATCATGGTGTCTCAATTCCCTTACAGCTTGTTTTCAAACACGGTGGCGCGCGTGCCGCGCAGCACGATATCCCAGCGATAGGCCAGCGTATCCAGCGGCACCGATGCAGCAAGATCAAGCCGTGCGACCAAACGATCGCGCGCCGCGGCATCGGGGATGGTGTTCAGGATGCTGTCATGGCGGATCAGCGGATCGCCTTCAAAATACATCTGTGTGATCAGCCTTTGCGCGAAGCCGCTACCGAAGACCGAAAAATGCACATGCGCCGGACGCCAATCATTCACCTTGTTGCGAAAGGGATAAGGGCCAGGCTTTATCGTGCGGCATCCGTCAGGCAGCGCCCGCAGCCGCCGAAATTTGGATCAATCGCGCCGATATAGCCATCATTGCGGTGGCGATATTTGCCCGAAGCATTCGCCTGCCAAAGCTCTACCAACACGCCGCGCAAGGGCCGCGCATTGCCGTCCAGCACGCGGCCCTGGATGATGATGCGCTCACCAACCGGGAGGCCCACCTTGGCGTAATTCAGGATCAGATCATTGTCGCGCGGGCCAAGTTCCTCGGGGCGAAAGACCGGGCCCGTCAGATCGGCCATGCCGGTCTTCAAGGAAAGCGGCGGGCGCGTGGGGCCGCGGAACATGCTGGTCTTGTAGATCGGCGAAATCGGCAGCGGATGCTGCGCCACATCGCGCTGGATGAAATCCTCCTGACCCATCAGGCGCCCCTCCCCCATTCCAGTGAGCGGGGTATTGCGGCAATGTCGCCAAGGTCAAAGCAAGGCATGGGCGGTTTCTTCCCTGGAAGTTTCCTGACCGGCGCTGGCCTGCTATGGCTTCCTTGCGCCTGGCAGATTATGAGAGGACCAGCCGCAAGCCTCGTCAAGCGAATTCACCACAAGGTCGGCGCCGGCTTAGGGGAAAAGGTCATGCGTCTTCCAACGCGTACCCAGGTTGCGATTATTGGGGCTGGTCCGGCCGGGCTGCTGCTTGGCCAATTGCTGCACAAGGCGGGGATCGAGGCCGTTATTCTGGAACAGCGCAGCGCGGATTACGTGCTTGGGCGCATTCGCGCCGGCGTGATTGAACAAACCACGGCGCAATTGCTGGATCAGGCCGGTGTCGGCGCGCGCATGCAGGCGGAAGGCCTGGTGCATCATGGTTTTTCGCTATGTGTGGATGGTGTGCGGCAGCGCATTGACCTCAGCCGCCATACGGGTGGCAAGACCGTCACGGTCTATGGCCAGACAGAAATCACGCGTGACTTGATGCAGGCAAGGGCGGCTGCGGGGCTGCTCACCGTTTACGAGGCAGAAAACGTTACACCCTTGGATTTCGATACAGCGCACCCGAAGGTGCGTTTTGAAGCCGACGGCGACGTGCATGAATTGGCCTGCGATGTAGTTGCCGGCTGCGATGGCTTTCACGGTATTTGCCGCGCCAGCGTGCCGCGCCAGGCCATCAGCCTTTATGAAAAAATCTATCCCTTTGGCTGGCTTGGCCTTTTGGCTGATGTGCCCCCCGTTGATCATGAATTGATCTATGTCCGCCATGCGCGCGGCTTTGCGCTTTGCAGCATGCGCAGCAAAACCCGCAGCCGTTACTATCTGCAATGCGATGTGAATGACAGCGCTGCGAATTGGACCGATGATGCCTTCTGGGCAGAGCTGCGTCGCCGGCTAGACCCGGAAGCCGCGGCCGCGCTCACCACCGGGCCATCGCTCGAGAAAAGCATCGCGCCGCTGCGCAGCTTTGTCGCCGAACCGTTGCGTTTTGGCCGACTGTTCCTGGTCGGCGATGCCGCACATATCGTGCCGCCCACCGGGGCCAAGGGGCTCAATCTGGCGGCATCGGATGTGCATTATCTGATCGAAGCGCTGACTGAATTTTTCCACAGCGGTCAGGATGCGGCATTGGCGCATTACTCGCCCCGCGCCTTGGCGCGCATCTGGAAGGCCGAGCGTTTTAGTTGGTGGTTCACCAGCCTGTTGCATCGCTTTGATGGCGCCGAAAGCGCCTTTGACGAACGCTTGCGGGGCGCGGAGCTTGCCTATCTGATGCAATCCGAAGCGGCGCAGGCGGCACTCGCCGAAAACTATGTCGGGCTAGGGTTTTAATAAGGCGGCCTGACCAGAAGCGGCCAAAACCGCTTTTTGCTTGCTGGTACATAAGGGTAATGCTAGCGAAGTAGAAGAAAAAATTGCCCTGAGGCTCTGGCCCCAGCATCACCCGGCAAAGAAAAGGAACGCCCATGACCCTGTCCCGCCGCTCGACGCTCGCCCTTGGCACCGGCATGCTCGCTAGCCCGCTTGTCGTTCGTGACCTGAAAGCGCAGGCGCAAATCACGTTGCGGCTGCATCACTTCCTACCGCCCGCTTCAAATGGGCAGCAGCGCTTCCTCGCCCCCTGGGCGCAGCGCATTGAACAAGCCTCTGGCGGGCGGCTGCGCATTCAGATATTTCCTTCCATGCAGCTTGGTGGCGCGCCACCGCAGCTTTTTGATCAGGCGCGCGATGGTGTCGCGGATATCGTCTGGACCTTGCCCGGCAATACGCCCGGCCGCTTCCCGCGCATTGAAGCGTTTGAGCTGCCCTTCTTCGCTTCACGCCGGGCCATCACCAATTCCCGCGCGTTGCAGGAATTTGGCGAACAGCATTTGGTCGAGGAATTCCGCGAAGTGAAGCCACTTTGCTGGTGGGCGCATGATCACGGCGTGATCCATGCCAATAAGCGCGTCGTACGGCTTGAGGATATGGCCGGCCTGCGGCTGCGTTTCCCCACGCGGCTTTGCGGTGAGGCGTTGCGCGCTTTGGGCGCGCAGGCGATTGGCATGCCCATTCCGCAAGTGCCCGAATCCCTCGCGCAGCGCGTGTTGGATGGCACGGTGGTGCCTTGGGAAGTGGTGCCCGCAATCCGTGTGCATGAACTGGTGCGCTATCATACCGAAATTCCGGGCTCGCCCACGCTTTACACCGCGACCTTTGTGCTCGCCATGAACCGGGCACGCTATGATGGCCTGCCCGCTGATCTTCGCCAGATATTGGATGCCAATTCCGGCATGGTGGCCGCCAGCATGGCCGGCGATGCCTGGGATGCGGCGGCGGAAGCAACCCTCACCATGGTGCGCGCGCGGCCGGGCAATACGATCACAACCCTGCCGGAAGAGGAGGTGGCGCGCTTCCGCACGGCAACCCAAGGTGTGACCGATACCTGGCTGAGGCAAGCGACAGAACGCGGCTTGCCGGCGG